>JAEDLI010000012.1 GCA_016295375.1 Fibrobacter sp.
GAGGTGTGAGCTCGGTCGCCAAAGGCTCCCTTTGAGGTTCGTGCCTCATATCTCATACCACACAACTCATAACTCACAACTCAGAACTACTTCCCCTTATTCAGGATTTCCTCGGCGAGTTTCATGTAGGACTGGGAACCCGGGCTCCGCACGTCGTACAAGATGACCGGCTTTCCGTGGGAAGGCGCCTCGCTGAGGCGAACATTACGCGGGATGACCGTCTGAAAAACGGTGTCGGCCAGGTTTTCGCGAACTTCGTCGGCCACCTGCTTCGAGAGGTTGTTGTTGGCGAACATGGTGAGGAGCGCCCCTTCGATTTTCAGGTTTCCGTTCAGGTTTTTCTGGACTTCGCGGATGGTGTTGAACAGCTCCGTCACGCCGTGGAGGGCGTAGTATTCGCACTGGATAGGAATCAGCACGCTCTTTGCGGCGGTGAGCACGTTGATGGTGAGCAGGTTCAGGCTCGGGGGCGCATCGATGATGATGAATTCGAAAGCCTGGTCCAGAACTTTCATGACACGTTCCAGACGGTGTTCGCGGCTCATGGCGTTCACCAGTTCGATTTCCATGACGGCAAGGTCCGGCCCAGAAGTGATGATCTTCAAGAAGTCGAGCCTCGTGTCCATGATGGCGGGCTTGATGTTATCGTAGGTGACATTGTCCGGATTTTCGGCCAGCTCAAGCACCTCGTGGATATCCATCTCCTGGGATTCGTTGTAACCGAAACCCTGGGATGCGTTCCCCTGGGGGTCCATGTCGATAAGGAGAGTCTTTTTCTCCAGGGCGGCAAAACTGGCAGCCAGGTTCACGGCGGTAGTGGTCTTGCCCACGCCGCCTTTCTGGTTGCATATCGCTATCACTTTACTCATTCGTTACCTCGAGTGACTAAGGCGTAAACTTGTTCTTCGTTAGGTAGTGTATATTTGTGCAGTATAATTGCAGGATCGCTTTCCAGCTGGGCTACGTTGTTGTAGCTCTTGAGGGTGAGGAACATGCCACCCTTCTTGAGGGCGGGCCTCGCGCGTTCCCAGTCGTTTTCGAAAGTGGAAAGGGCCCGGCAGCTGATAAAGTCCAGGTCGGTAAGGCCAGAAGTCTCGAAACGCTTGCCCACCACGGTCAGGTTCTTGAGGCCTAGTTTTTCTTTGGCCATCTGCATGAACTGCACCCGCATGTTCCGGGGTTCTACGGCATAGAACTGAACTTGGGGCATTACGATGGCAAGGGGGAAAACCGGACAGCCAGCGCCGGCTCCCATGTCGGCCCATTTTTTAGACGAGAGGACGCTCGCAGGCTCGCTACAGACGAAAGACGAAAGATGTTCTGGAATATTCTCTCGTCTCTCGTCTCTCGTCTCTCGTCTAATATATATATATGGAACCAGCGAGTCCGCAATGTGCCTGCTCAAAAATTTTTCGGAATCCTTCGCCGAAATCAGGTTGCCGAACTGCTTGGTTTCTACCACCAGGTCGGCATAGTCGTACAGTTTGCCGAGAGTTTCTCCAGGCAATCCGACACCATTTTCCCTTAGGAATTGGTTCAAAAGGTTCTGCTGTCCGATGTTGTTTCTATAACTCAAAAGACCCTGATTCGTTATCCACGGCAATGCCGGGATATACTATTGCTCCACGTGAAACATTATATTAGTCAACAATTTAGCATTACTAAATCACAATCACAACGAAAAAAGGGCCTTGAACCCTTATTTTATAAAAATATCCGTGAATAAATTTTTGATAAATGTGAATTTTTTGTGAATAAAAAAATGTTTCACGTGAAACGTTTGCAAACCGAGGAAACGGCGATAAACTTGTTTATCGACATTTCCGAGGTGCAGCAAGTTGCGATTGCTTCCCTATTGCTCTGCTTTCTGTTGCAATCGCCAACGCGCACAAGGGCGTATAACATGTTGGTTTCACGATCACATAGTTCCGAGCCCCAGGATGTTGCGATTGCTTCCCTATTGCTCTGCTTTCTGTTGCAATCGCCAACGCGCACAAGGGCGTATAACATGTTGGTTTCACGATCACATAGTTCCGAGCCCCAGGATGTTGCGATTGCTTCCCTATTGCTCTGTTTTCTGTTGCAATCGCCAACGCGCACATATACTTCTGAGTTTCCAGATGTCATCCCGGCGGATGCCGGGATAGCACGAAGGGTCAACTTCTTGCTAAACCATAGCCCCTGAAACTTCTAGCGGATCCTCGCCTTGGTTCGATTTCGCTCACCACAGGACGCGAGGATGACAACGTTTATGACCACGCCTCGATCCTCGTATTCCACATTTCCCTAAATTCTAGATCCTAGTCTCTAAAATTTCAAGCGGATCCCCGACCAAGTCGGGGATGACAACGTTTATGACCACGCCCCGAACCTCACATCCCACACTTCTCTAGATCCTAGCCTCTAAATCCTATCCCCTAACCTCCGCGTTAGGGACAGTGACCCGTAGGGCCGAGACCCGGCAAACGTCATGCCGGTGGTTGAACATTTTTGTGCTGGGGCTCGGGGAGCGAAGCGAGTATGGCCCGACCCCTCTCCTTCGGGGCGGTCCATGGTTTGAGGGGGAACGCCCAACACTATATTATAATAGGTGGCGATTTTTTTTTTGCGGACTTTTTTATAAGAAATAAAGAAGAGAAGCGTGCGAAGGGATAATTCTAAATTGAGATTGTCGTACTTTTGGAGGTTTGAGGTGCAGAAGTTTTCCCAGAGTTATTATGTGACTGGCCACGATATGGATTTGAGCTACCGGATGGTTCCCATGTCGGCCTTGGCCTATTTCGAGGATTGTTTTGCCCGTTATGCGGCGAGCAAGTTTCTTGCCGCTTTCGATATCGTGGACAGAGGCTTGTACTGGATTATTTCTGAAATAGATATCCGTTTCGAGGGCGATTTTCCCTTCTGGTCCGAAAGTTTCCAGGTGGACCTGTGGATTTCGGAAAAGTCCAGCATCAAGATTTTTTGCGACTTTACCATGAGCTATCGCGGAAAGGTTTTTGCCAGGGGGAACAGTTGCTGGGTAGTGATGGACAAGAGCCGTCATCGTCCATATTCCACGGCCCTGCTTGACGGCAAGATGGATGTGATTGAAGAATTGGCTGTGGGCCCCCATGAAAAGTTCGGATGGAACGATTCTGGAAATGTACTGCATACGCTGACCCATCAGGTGAATATGGGCGACATCGATTTCAACCGTCATGTGAACAATAGGACTTATTTAAACTTGGCGGTGGCATGTCATTCGGAAACCTTTGGGTTTGACAATACCATCAAGTCCATTAAAGTCCGGTTCATGCAGGAGTGTTTTATGGGCGATACCCTGGTCTGTACGGAATATGGTCTTGGGGATAACGTTTGCAGTTACAAGTTGGAGAAAGGGGACGCTACGGTCTGTAATATCATCCTGGAGTGGGAGGTTTTGGGAGAAAAACAGACCGCTATCGAGGAGTATCCCCTGGCCGTCCGTGAGTAATGTTTCACGTGAAACACGCACAAGGTTGGAAAGGAAAAAAATGATTTCATCTTTTTATTTGCCAACTGCAGGGTGTAGGACGTCCCAACATGTATAACATATTGGTTTCACGATCACATATTTCCGAGGTGCAGCAAGTTGCGATTGTTTCCTTATTGCCCTACATTCTGGTGCAATCGCCAGCGTCCGCAGAATGTCATCCCGGCGGATGCCGGGATAGCACGAAGGGTCAGGAAGGTGACCCCGGCACTAGGCCGGGGTGACATGCCTCGAGAACCGCATCTCCAAGCTCACACCTCAAAGGGCCGCAGGCCCGACCTCATACCTCCTAACCCCTAGCCCTAATTCTTCTAGCGGATCCCCGACCAAGTCGGGGATGACAACATTTAAGACCCGCAACTCACAACCCACCACCCACCACTCATAACTCACAACTCAAAACTTTTATATATTTTCCTCCAGAGGTCCAACATGATCGAGATTGAAATTATCCGGGGCGACATCACGAAGCTGCAAGTCGATGCCATCGTGAATGCGGCGAACTGTTCGCTGCTGGGTGGCGGAGGCGTGGACGGTGCCATCCACCGGGCGGCAGGTCCGGAACTTTTGGGGGCGTGCATCCCCCTGAACGGTTGCGAGACGGGCAAGGCGAAAATCACTCCGGGGTTCAAGCTTCCGGCCAAGTTCGTCATCCATACTCCGGGACCCATCTATCGGGACGGCCTGCACGGCGAACCCGAACTGCTGGAATCCTGCTACAAAAGCTGCCTCGACCTGGCCGAAGAAAACGGTTGCGAAACGGTTGCCTTCCCCGCCATTTCCACCGGTGTTTACGATTACCCTTGGGAGGCGGCCACCAAGATTGCCGTGAAAACGGTCCGGAATTTTCCAGCCCAAAGAGTCAAGAAAGTCATCTTCTGCTGTTTCAGCGAGGAGATGGAAAGAATCTATAAGGAGGAGTTCATCGGGAATTAGTTGTGAGATGACATTCCGCACGCCCCAAAGCGAAGTGCCGCATCCCCTGAAACTTCCAGCGGATCCTCGCCTGCGCGAGGATGACAATGTTTAAGACCCGCACCCCTAATACCTATAGCCTACAACCTAACCCCTAAATCCTAACCTCTAACCACTAAACAAAACTATGGAAGAAGTCGTGAAATTTCTCAAGGATGCCGGCGCCTACTTTTTGGCGACGGTAGATAATGATCAGCCCCGTGTTCGCCCGTTTGGTACCGCCAACATTTTCGAGGGCAAGCTCTATATCCAGACCGGCAAGTCCAAGGACTGCTCCAAGCAGATCCAGAAGAACGGCAAGGTGGAAATCTGTGCCATGAACGCCGCGGGTAACGAGTGGGTCCGCGTTGCCGGTACCCTGGTCCGCGACGACCGCCGCGAACCGAAGGTCGACATGCTGGAGCACTACCCCGAGCTCAAGTCCATGTATTCCCCCGATGACGACAATACCGAGACCCTCTACTTCAAGGACGCGACTGCCACATTTTACAGTTTTACGGAAGCTCCTCGCATCGTGAAATTTTAAGTTTGGAATTTTCTAGATTCCGCGTTCCAATTTTTTGCGGCGGATAATCGTTGGAAAATAACTTGAAATGTTGATAAAATTTCTAAACAAAATATAAACAATAATGTCTAACCAATTGGTTGGACATTTATTTTTGTGGATAGAATATGAATAATATCCCACAGGTTTTCCACAAATGGGGATAATTTGACTGCCAAAACAAATATTTCACGTGAAACAAATATGGATTTTGTGAATAATCTGTTTAGAATGGAAATTATCCTGCAAAAAGCCATCACAATTAAATAACATATTATTAATAATATATAAACACACGACAAGGCAGGCAAAAACCAAGAAAAATGACTCGATGATGCCTTGTTGATAGATTTTATCCTTCTATATTTGTGCCCGTAGGCCTCCGATGAAGCTTTTTTTGACAAGAATTTTGCCGCTCCTGATCCTGGCGTGCTCCGTTTTTTCGGCACCTGCCAGTGCCGAACCGCAGGAACCCGATGAGCCGGCCGTCTCGAAATTCCGGGAGCGGTTTTCGCTCCGCTTTTTGTGCGACTATAACTTTATGATGGTCAAGAATTCGGCCATCGGGGACGAACCCCTGATTTCCAACCGGCCTGTGGATGTGGGTATCGGTTTCGGCTACGATAGCCTTTTTACCTTGTTCGGTTCACCTTGGGACGTTTCTTTTGACTTCAAGTACGGTCTCCCCTTTACCACCGGTAATGGCCATTCCGACTCCAAGTCCTTCGAGACCGGCCTGGACCTTTTTCCGGGGGACTGGTGGCTTAATGCAAATCTTCGTTATTACAGCGGTTTTACACAGAATCTTGAAGACAGCGACGCCGACATCTTTATAGACCTGACTGTAGTGGACATGTATTTCTCCATGCTCTGGATGGCGACGGCCAGGGGAAAGTTCGCTCTCAGGAGCGCCTACTTTTTGGACCGCCGGCAGAAAAGTTCGGCGGGGAGCCTGATTGTCGGAGGGCGCCTGCAGCGGAACTGGGCCGAGGACAGCGACGGGGTCCTGCAGTACGAGAACGACGAGTATTATCTGATTACCCTTTGGGGCGATGTGGGCTATACCTACAGCTGGATATTCAGGGGCGGTTATTTCTGCAACCTCTGGGGGGTGGTCGGGATAGCTTATGGCCGTGAATACGCAGAAGACAACAATGTTCTGCTCCCGGAATTCGACGGGAAATTTGCGTTCGGATACATCGGCGAGAAATGGTCCTGGAATATCGTGCTCAAGGCGGATTATTCGATGATGTTCTACGACAAGTACAGGGAGGAGAAATTCGTGGCCGCTTTTGATATTCTCGTAGTGCGCAGGTTCTAAAAATTTTATATTTCCGATACCCAATACATCAACTTTAACATCAAGGCGTAATTATGTCTGATCGTTTTATCGTGACCGGTAACTTCACCGACGACCCCTTTGCCATCGACATGGCCCAGTACATCGGTCTTCGTGAAGATATTTCCGACGTGGTCTCCCTGAAGACCTTTGCAAACTCCGAATTCTGCCCCCGCTACGGCCTGGACGTGGACGATATGGAACATGTCGGCCGTCGCCTGGAAGGCAAGATTGTCTTGATTTGCTCGGTCTCGAACCACGAACGCAGCCGTAACGATTACGCCATGCGTAACTGCATTCTGGCCCGTGCCGCCAAGGACAACGGAGCCGAACAGGTTGTCTTGGTTGAACCGGACCTGTTCTACAGCGCCCAGGATCGCGGCCCCCACCGCGTAGGCGAACTGGAAAAGGACCGCCCGGATATTGACCTCAAGAAATTTGACGGACAGGCTTTCACCAGCCTCCTGTATGCCCAGCTCCTCAAGACCTCTGGCGTGGATGCCGTGGTGACGGTGCACAACCACAGCGTGAAGGTGCAGAACCTTTTCGCCGACATTTTCGGCAAGGATAATTTCCACAATTTGATTCCCACGGACGCCTACGCCCACTACATCAAGAACAGCAATTTTGTGCAGACCGGCAAGGACGGTAACAACCTGGTGATTGTCTCTCCGGACAAGGGCGCACGCCCCTTCATGAACGCCGTCTACGAAGCCCTGGACCTGCCGGAATGCAAGCGCGTGGTGATGGACAAGGTCCGTACCGGCGAACGTGAAATCAGCATGACTTTCAATCCGGAACTTTCCGACATCAGCATCGAAGAAATCGAAGGCAAGGACGTGATCGTGTTCGACGACATGGTCCGCACCGGTACAACGATCGTGCAGTGCTGCGAACACATCAAGAAGGGGAATCCCAACCGCGTGTGCTTCGGCGTGACCCACTTCCACACGAGCCCCGAGGCCCGCGAAAAACTGAACAGCCCGGCCATCGACGAAATCCTTACCACGTCTACGCTGCCCGACATCATGAACCGCGACTGCCAGGGACGCCTCCGCAAGAAGCTCACCGTGATGAAGCTCGGCAAGTGGATTGCCCGCCACGTGATGCAGATGTACGGTCTGGACGACGGACGTTTCGAGAAGGACTTCTACAAGATCGACATGTCCTCCAAGAACCCCCGTTGGCCGCCCCAGTTCTTTTAATCCATTCAACGGCTTATAGGTATTTATGTCCGCAAAAGTAACAAGCAGCGATAAGATTGAGGAATTGTTCCCGGATACCCCTATCCGTAAAATCATCACGCCCATGGAACGCCTGATGAAGGTGGAAACCACGGGCGGTATCGTCCTTATCATCATGACGGTTGCGGCACTTTTGTGGGCGAACCTGAGTCCGGAGAGTTATCATCACGTTTGGCACTTGCCCTTTGCCCTGACCATCGGCAGTTGGGTAGGCGCTGCGGACTTGCACTGGTTTATCAACGATGCGCTGATGACCATCTTCTTCTTCAACATCGGTCTCGAGGTGAAGGGGGAGATTGCCTACGGTGAACTCCACGACCCCAAGGCGGCGAGCCTGCCGATAATTGCTGCGGCGGGCGGCATGCTGTTCCCCGCGTTGATTTACCTGGCTCTTTGTCCTGCTGGTGCTGGACACGGATGGGGAATCCCGACGGCCACCGATATCGCCTTCGTGGTAGGCTGTATGGCGATTCTCGGCAAGAAGGTGCCACATGCTTTGCGCGTGATGATTTTGACTCTCGCTATCGCCGACGATATCGGCGCCATCCTTGTGATTGCTATCGGTTACCCCAGCGGTGACGGAATCAACTTTGCGGCTCTGGGCATGGGCTTTGTCCTATTGGCCCTGATCAATGTGTTCTTCCGCATAGGGGTCCGCAACTTGCTTCTGTTCCACATTATCGGCGTTGCGGTCTGGGCCTTCTTTGTCAAGAGCGGTGTGCACCCCACCATCGCGGGCGTGCTGCTGGGACTTTCTGTGCCTGCGAAGGCAGTTCTTGCCAAGGGCAAGCTGGCCCAGTTTGCCGGGAGCATTGGCGGCAAGCTTTCTGGCGAAACGAAGGACCGTAATGAGCAATACGAAGTATTTACCATGCTCAAGCAGGGTGCCCGCGAGAGCATTTCCATGCAGGAGCGCTTGTTCAAGCCCCTGGTGCCCTGGGTGAACTTCTTTATCATGCCGCTGTTCGCCCTGAGCAACGCAGGCGTAGAAATTAAGCTGGGTGGTGTAGAAGTCCCCGTGATGGGTGCGGTGGCCTTGGCCCTCGTGTTCGGCAAGCCCATCGGTATTTTCCTGTTCAGCCTGCTCTCCGTAAAGATTGGCATTTCCAAGCGGCCCAGCTACTCCTGGAAAGTTCTGTGGGGTGGCGGCATGCTGGCGGGTATCGGCTTTACCATGGCGCTCTTTGTGGCGGGCCTCGCCTTTGATGTAGGTGATCGTCAGGATTCCGCAAAGCTCGGCATTTTGCTGGGCAGCTTCAGTGCGGCGATTCTCGGCACCATCTACATGAGCCTTGTCTCCAAGCCCCATCACGGCGAAGAGGCTGCAGAAGAATCTGCTGCGAAACACGAATAAATTAATTACGAATAAAGTAATTTCCGCGCCGAAGGCGCCTCATGACCGCTTACGCTTGCGTAAACGCGAGGCAAACTTTGTTTGCCGAAGTTTATGCTGTATTTCGAGAGGGTGTTAGGGAGGGCCGAGCCCTCCCTTGTCGTTATTTACCCCGTGAGCCACAAGTGCCTCGTATTAACGAGGCATGGTGGCGAGAGTGAGCGCCAGCCCTGTACTTGATTGCCAAAGTCTAGCGCGAACGGTCTTAATTTGCCTGAACAGCCGTCAGCGCGATGGTATAGACGATGTCTTCTACCAGGGCGCCACGGGAGAGGTCGTTCACCGGCTTGGCCAAGCCCTGGAGCATGGGGCCGATGGCGATAGTGCCGTGGGCGCTCCTCTGCACGGCCTTGTAGCCGATGTTACCGGCAGAAAGGCTCGGGAACACGAACACGGTTGCTTTACCGGCCACAGAACTTCCGGGGGCTTTCAGGGAGCCGACGCTTTCGACGGTAGCGGCATCATACTGCAGCGGGCCATCCACCAGCATCTCGGGGCGGGCTTCCTTGACCAACTTGGTAGCTTCGCGCACCAGGTCGGCGTCCGGACCCTTTCCGCTGTTCATGGTGCTGTAGCTCAGCATAGCCACACGGCTGGGCAGCCCGAAGGCCTTGGCGGTGTCGTCGCATTGCATGGCAATGCCAGCAAGCTCTTCGGCGGTGGGGTTCAGGTTAATCGCGCAGTCACCGTAGATGTAGGTCTTGCCGGGCATGCACATGAAGAACACGGAGCTTACGGACTTGACGCCGGGAGCGCACTTGATGACCTGCAGGGCCGGGCGCAAGGTGTCTGCGGTAGAATGAACGGCACCGGAGACGAGGCCGTCCACTTCGCCCATCTTGAGCATCATGGTGGCAAGCATCACGTTGTCGGCGAGGGCCGCGCGGGCCTGTTCTTCGGTCATGCCCTTGGACTTGCGCAGTTCCACCAGAGTGGGCACGTACTTTTCGGCAAGTTCAGCCGTCGGTTCGATAATCTCGATATCGGCAGGGAGGGAAACGCCCTGTTCCTTGGCCACCTTGAAAATCTCGTCCTTCTTGCCCACCAGCACGGGTACGGCGATCTTGCGGTCAATGACCAGCTTCGCGGCCTGCACGGTGCGGGGTTCAGAACCTTCAGGCAGCACAATGCGCTTCTTCGCCTTCGACGCCTTCAGGAGCAGGCCCGCACGGAACATGGCCTGGCTGGTCTTGCGTTCAGCAGCGGGGGCGGCAAATTCCTTCGCGAGGCACTTGGGGCAATGCATTATACGATTCGGGCAGAACAGGTCGGCATCTTCGCCATTGCAATAGACCTTCGCATCTAGGGCGGTGGCGAGGTCGTCGTTGAACTTGTGGGCCAGCACGTCGTTCATGCCTTGTGCACCTTCCACCACCACGGTATCTACAGAGGCAAAGTCCTTCTGCAAGAAGTCGGCGGCAATCTTCTCCATCAGCACGGCGGAACGGTGTTCCTTCAGTTCCGCCGCCGCCTCGGCACCATTTGCGCAGGGCTTGTATACGGCGGTCTTGACGCCAGCGACAGCGGCGGCGTCCACAACTTCTTTTACCTTCGCGGCCATCTCAGCGGCGGCAGCGGCAACCAGAATTACTCTATTCATAACAATCTCCGTTTTTCGGCGCCAACGGGCGCCCTTAAAATTGAACGCCTAAAAATTAAGATAAAAAAAGCCCTGCGGCAAAGCCGCAAGGCTCATATTCACAGTTTCGAGGCGGTTGACCTTACGCGAAATTGTAAAGGTCCGTAATATCCTCGCCCGCCTTGTCGTACATCCAGAACTGGTTCACGTGGGCATGTTCGTCTTCCACCAGGTCGATTTTCATGCTGTGCTTGTATTCCAGATAGTGGAACATACGGGCCATGTCCTTGCAGAACACGTCCACCAGGGGGCTGCTCACCACCAAGGTCACTTCCTTCAGTTTTCCCTTGCCGTGGGCGCGGGCCATCCAGCGGTCGATCATGCCCAAGGTAGATTCCAGCGTGGCAATGCGGCCACCGCCGTGGCACACCGGGCAGATTTCCGTCTTCTCGGTCATCAGGTTCACGCGCACGCGCTTGCGGGTCACTTCCATCAGGCCGAACTGGCTAATGGGAGCGGGGCTGATAGGTGCCTTGTCCCGGCGGATCGCCTTGCGGAATTCCTGGTAAACCTTTTCGCGGTCCTCGTCGGTCTCCATATCGATGAAGTCGATGATGATAAGACCGCCCACGTCGCGAAGCCGGAGCTGCTTTGCAATTTCGTGGCAGGCGTCGATGTTGGTCTCGAGGATGATCTTGCTCTGGTCCTTGCCGTGGACCTTCGGACCGGTATTCACGTCGATGGACACCAGGGCCTCGGTCTGCTCGATGACCAGGTTTCCTCCGCGGGGGAGCGGCACCTGGCGCTGCAGGGAGCGGGCGTAATCGTTTTCAATCTTAAAGTACTCGAACAGGCTCTCGTTACTGCTCCAGAGCTTCACCTTGTCCAGCTTGTCCGGAGACAGCACCTTCAGGTAGTCGCGAAGGGCGAAGTATTCGTCCCGGTTGTCGATGTACACGTAGTCCGTGTTCTCACCAAAGTATTCGCGGACCGTCTGTTCGATAGAATCCGACTCCTCGTAGATGCAGGTCTCGGCGGGCATGGTCTCGAAGTTGTACTTCGTCTGTTCCCACTTGCTCTCCAATTCACGCATCTGCTTCTGGATTTCGAATTCGGACTCGTTCAGCCCGTTAGTACGCACGATATAGCCCACGTCGCGGGCCTTCAGGCGGCGGACCACCTTCTGGAATTCCCGACGCTTGGCATGGTCGCGCTCGCGCTTGGACACGCCCACGAAGTTGGTACCCGGCATGCACACCAGGAACCGGCCTGCAAAACTCAGATGAGTCGTCAGACGGGCACCCTTGGTGCTGATAGGTTCCTTCACCACCTGGACCATGATTTCCTGGCCTTCCTGGAGAATCTCGTCGATGGAGATTTCCTTGGAAGCGCCTTCCTCGTCACCGTCGTCGCCGTATTCCCGGCGCAACAGCTCGTTCCTGTCCATGGCGTCGTCCTGGTGCAGGAACCCCGCTTTTTCCAGGCCGATATCGATAAACGCGGCCTTCAAGGCGGGAAGCACCTTCTGAACGACACCCTTATATATATTGCCCAGGACCCTGGTAGAAGACACGCTTTCCACGACCAATTCCGCAAGTTCGCCGTCTTCCATGATGGCGATGCGTTTTTCGTAGGGCGTCTTGCTAATCAGGATTCCGCGCTTACACTTATTTGCCATAAAACTCCTAAAAGTAAAGCAAAATCGATTAGACAAACCCCTAAAAGGCCCTCCAAAAGTATGGAACGCCTCCGAACCCCGCCGGTTTCTTGACGGAAAGTACCGCCCGCCCGCCAAAACGAGGTCTAGGGACTTTAAATATATAATAAGTGGTTAGTGGTTAGTGGCTGGTGGTTGGGGAATTTGGGGCGAAAACGGGTGTTTTGCCTTGAACTTGTCATGCGGAAGACAGAACCTCCAACAATTCCCTCTTGTTTGCCCCAAGGACAAAGAACATCTTGATCATCAACTCCAGTGAAACACTTGCATCAGCATGTTCAACCTTCGCATATCGAGACTGGCTTGTATTCGCAAGGACAGCCGCCAAAACCTGAGTTTTTCCGCAATTTTTCCGCTTGTTGACAAGAGCCTTTGCCAAAGCAACCTTCATTTCAACAATTGCCATTTCGGCAGGACTTAATCCCCAAAAATCGCCCACATCACCAACTATCCAGCCTTTTTTCTCCAGACGCTCTTTTTTCTGCTTATCCATTTTTAGTCCCTCGAGTCATAAGATTTCAAGCGCTTGCAACAAAGTTCCAAAACTTCATCAGGCGTCTTGTTCGTTTTCTTTTCTGTCCATAAAATTACGATAATTGCATCCACATCGATCCGATAAAAAAGTCCCCATGTCTTATCCTCATCATTGATACGCAATTCATGACAATGCGCTCCTATTGAGGGCATAGGTCGGCTTTGCGATAAAGGTGGCGTTTGAGGTTGCTCGTGCAGCCATGCTATGGGTTTGTAGTTCTGGTTCATAAATATATATCAGATTTGACATAATGTCAAGGGGTGTTTTTAAAACCTCCTTATGGTCCCTACGTGTATAGACGTATTTTTGCAAGAAAAATTGCCTTTGAAACGAGTAAAAAGTTTTTTCACAAACCTCGCCAACGAACCTGACGAAATGCATTAGATTTTCTATCATTATTCACGATGGGTCGTTTAGAAGTGTTCCATAAAGTTCTTTGCCTGGCGGCAATGGCCGCCGCCGCGGTTGCAGCCGGAGATTCCACCGCAATCCCTTCCGAAGGGCTTGTGGCGTATTACCCCTTCAACGGCACTTTCGAAAACAATGCCGGCACAGAAATCGCCACCGCCGAAAACCACGGAGCCACATTTGCCACGGACCGCTTTGGCAACGAGAATTCCTGCATCGCCTTCGACGGCAACGGAGCCTACCTGGAAATTCCGGACAACGACGTTTTCAGCATTTCCACCACAGGCGCCCTGACGGTTTCGGTGTGGGTAAGCCCCGAAGTGCTGAACTTCCAGAATGCCGAAGCCGGTGGCTACGTGCACTGGATGGGCAAGGGGGAGCCCCACCAACATGAATGGGTGTTCCGCATGTACAACAGGGACCTTGCCCAAGGTCAAGAAAACCGGCCGAACAGGATGTCCGCCTACGCCTTCAATCTGGAGGGCGGCCTCGGTTCCGGAAGCTATGTGCAAGAAGAAATCCAACAAAAAGAATGGATTCATTTTGTGGCACGCTACGACATAGAATCCAACAAGATTACTTTGTTCAAAAACAGCATCCAGAAAGATCAGGACGATTTATATGACAAGACCTACGGCGTGCAAGTCCAAAACGGAACGGCTCCCCTCAGACTCGGGACCCGCTCCAAGTGGAGCTATTTCCAGGGCTGCATCGACGACCTGAGAATCTACAGCCGTGCCCTTTCCGAAAGCGAAATTCTAGCGCTCTACAACGAACCCGCGCCGAAAAACAATACCGAAATAGAAAACCCCGAAGAACATAGCTCCAGTTCGTCGGAAGTCGTCAACCAAGAAGAGTCCCAGGCTATCTGGAAAAAGTCAAACCCCGTGAACCGCTCCAGAATCAATTCTCGGAGCAAGAAATTTTTCGACCTGAAAGGTCGCCTGGTGCGAGAGGAATAGATGTTAGGGGCTAGATTCTAGCTCAAATGGCCCGGAGGGGCGCTGACGCTGTTCTTGATGGCCGTCTGCTTGGACTCCACAATCTTGTCGGCAATGGAACGGACCTTTTCGGTGAGCCACAGCCACGACTGTGAACCTTCGGTATAGTCCGCCTCCCCAAACATCTGCACACGGCTGTCCTGGCGCATCTTTTCCACCTGGCGGAAAGCCTTCACGTCCCCTTTCGGGTAAACCGCAAAGGTAGAGCCGCCATTGTAATTCAAGATGCTGAAAGCGGGCACGTCCGAAGGCCCGTCGGCAATGTAGAGCATGTTCTCGAAGGGCACACGGCGGTCGCCCCGGGCAATAGTGGAATTCACGTCAATATCGTCGGGATACTTGTTGCTCCCCTTGTTGATTTCAAAAAGGTAGCGGGTCTTGGAAGTATTGTCCAGGGCGCAGGCCACCTGGCTGATTTCTCCTTCGGCAGGAGCGGTACCAGTCTTTGACGCATCCGTATCAAAACCGGGGAGAGCCGGCGTCTCGATAAATTCACATCCGAAAATTCCATCCACGAAGGGGGCTATTGCACTCCCCCGGATAGTTTCTGCAAAACCCGTGCTCACCACGTAATGTTCCAGCTTGATATCGAAGGCCTTGTATTTCGGGTCCGATTCCACAAGCCCTTTGATGTTCCCGAAAAATTCAGGAAGCCCCGGATAGAATACAAGCTCCCTCCCGAACTGATGTAATAGTTTGTTCGAAAGGCCCTTGAACAGTCCCTGTTTCACGTAGGTCAGCACATGGTTCAGGTAACTGGTGTCCGGATTCACGTGCACGCCGCTACGGCCGTAGTATTCACGGAGGGCGTTCACCTCCCGCCAGAACTTGCCGCCATCCACGTTGTAATGGCGGAACAGCGGCTCTTGCATGTAACTGCTGATGAGGGTCTTGTCACAATCCCACACGAGGGCGATGATGTTCTGTTCGAAAGGAGTCATGGGTGTTAGGGGATAGGGGTTAGGGATTAGGGGCTAGGATCTAGGGAATGTGAGGTTCGAGGCTCGAGGCACGGGGCGTGAGGCTTGATGGGAACAAGAGGTAATGATGGTTAGGACAGTTGGTCTCAAGAGAGGTCATCCTCGCGGAGGCGAGGATCCGCTAGAGGTTTTTAAGGACAAGGGATATGAGGTGTGCGCGGACCCGTCTCACTGTTTCGTTATGAAGTAGTCCTCCGGATTTATGGGCGTACCATCTAGACGAATTTCGTAATGGAGCGCCACGCTGGACTCCGTGCCGCTCTCGCCGATGATGGCGATGGGCTGCCCGCGCCGGACACGCACGCCCGGCTGCACCAGGGCCTGCCCCAGGTGGGCATAAAACGTCTTGACTCCGGGCATGTGCTCGATTTTCATGGAAAGTCCGAATCCGCGATGGTTGCGAACTTCGGCCACGACGCCTGCACCGGTGGCTACTACGGTATCGCCCACGGCTGCCACGTAGTCGATTCCGCGATGGGGCAGTTCCTGCTCGGTAAAGTGGTCGTAAATCATCTCGAAACGGTTCTTGACGGCGTGGCTGTTCTTGAAGGGGTGCAGCACAGGCACCATAGCCGCCGTCACGGAATCCTGCTCCAGCCGGGTAAGCAGGCGCCTGAAGGTCTTCTCGATTTCGGCAAGGCTCTTGCGCTCGCTACCCGAACGCATGTCCCGGCCGGATTCTTCCAGGGTGAACCCGAGCCCGCTGAGGTTTACGGTGCTGTCCCGCAAGAGCCGGGTCTCTTCGGCCTTGAGGATGGACTCGTCCACCGATTGGCGGATATCCTTAATCTCCTTCTTGATGGCCATGTTCTGGCGGTACACCGAAAGCACGTTGCCGTCGGAGAGATTCGCCACAATCTTCTGGGGCGAAAACAGCACGAACCCGAGAATAGCGCAAGCCAGGAGAACCACCATCACGATCACCCTGGTCAGGGAAATCTTGTAGTTCTTGGGCGCCGAGGTCTTGCTCGGGAAAACATGGACCTCAAGCTTTTTCACTCTTCCCCGCAGATTCCTTGGAAAGCTTCTTTTCCAGTTCGGCAATCTTTTTCTGGCTTTCTTCGATGCCGCCGATAATTTCCACCACCGACGGGTCGTCCTTGATGGCCTTCAGAAGGTCGTCTTGCACGGCTCCGTAGAGCTTTTGCCCCAGGGCCTGGAACTTGGTCTTGAGTCGGCTTTCTTCGGTTGCCAGTTCAACACGGACCAGGGTCGCAGAGGCAAACCCCATGGCATGTTTTTTCAGCTTATTTAGCACTGTTTTATCCATAAGCGTTCCTTTTTTCGCTCTTAAAATAGTAGTTTTTACTCCATAAAACAATGGAGATTTTTTATGAGCCGGAGAGATCGTAGGCGTGCCATGCAGAATGCAAAGAATTTCACGCCTAAAAAGTCCAATTCCATGAACAAGTGGGTCATTGTGGCCCTGGCCGTAATCGCTGTAGTATTTTTCGTCGGAACGACTATCATTCAAAGGGGTGCCTAATCTATGAAATTCCAAATCCAAAAAGCTGTATTCCTGGACGCTCTTAGCGCCGCCGTCAACGCGGTGCCGAACAAGTCCACTATCCAGATTCTCAACAACTTCGCCCTCAGGCTCGAAGGCAATGTCCTCGAAGTGAGCGCGACGGATCTGGACCTGGGCATCAGGGTCAAGGTGGAAGTCGAAGGTGAACGCGATGGTTCCGTGGTCATCAACGCCCGCAAGCTTCTGGAACTGGTGAAGAGCCTCGTAGATCCGAGCATCACTACCGTAAGCGTTGATGTGGAAAATTACCTCGCCAAGATCCGCTGGAGCGAAAAGGGCCAGGCAAGCATCACCGGTTTCGACGCCAGCGATTTCCCGCCGTTCCCCGAAGTGAACGAAGGCGAAACCCTGAACTTTGCCAAGAGCGAACTGGAATTCCTGGTCGAAAAGACCAAGTTCGCCACCTCTACCGACTCCACCCGCTTAAGCCTGAACGGCATCTTCCTGGAAGCGGGCGACGGCAAGGTCTCCATGATTGCAACCGACGGTCACCGTCTGGGCCGTGCCGCCATCGAGCAAGAAGGCGCAAGCCTGAGCAATGGCGTCATCGTCCCCCGCAAGCCCCTGGAACAGATTCTGCACATGGCCAAGGCCGACGCCACCATCGAGGCCCGTGCGTCTTCGACCCACATTTTGTTCAGTACCGAATCCATCCAGGTGATTTCCAAGCTCTACGAAGGACCGTACCCCAACTACCGTGCGGTGATTCCCCAGAACTTTGAACGCACCGTGCAGCTGAACACCGTAGAGTTCCTGAACAAGATGCGCAGCGTGATTTCTATGGCCAACGCCCGCACCCACAAGGTGCGCCTGCAGTTCGAAGGTAACAACCTGGAACTCAGCGCAAGCGACCCGGATGTGGGCGGCGATTCCCGCGAAGCCCTCTCCGTGACCCACAACGGTGAAGGTTCCTTCAGCATCGGCTTTGACGGACGCTACATTTCTGAAATCTTCAGCATGTGCAAGTCCGAAGAAACGGTGATGAAGATGAACAACCCCATTGGCGCCTGCATCATCGAGCCCGTTGGCGAAGGCCTGAACTTCAGCTTCTTGCTGATGCCCACCCATCTGACCGACGACTAATTGCAAAGTGCAAACAAACTAAAAAAGGGTGTCGCACAGGCGCGCCCTTTTTTAATGTGAAATATATGTCCAACGCCATCCGCAAACGTATCAGCAAAAAGATTACCAAGGCACTCCACGACTTTGGCCTGATTGAAGACGGCGACAAGGTGCTGGTTGCCGTCAGTGGCGGCAAGGATTCCAGCGTGCTCCTGATGGAACTGGCCGCCCGCATGGGAAAGTTCTTGCCCGACTGCGAAATCGCCGCCATCCATATCCAGAGCGACTTTGCGGACAAGGCCCCTCGGGAATTTCTGGAACGTATGGCTCAGCAATATCCGCAAATCCCGTTTTACTTCAAGGACGTGGCGGTAGAAGGCCGGCTCAAGGAAGGCCGCAAGCTGAACTGCTACTGGTGCAGCACCCAGCGCCGCACCGAGCTTATCAAGTTCGCCCGGGAAAACGGCTACAACAAGATTGCGCTGGGCCACCACATGGACGACATCGTGGAGACCCTCTTGATGAACATGCTCTACAAGGGCGAATTCAGCGGCATGCCGCCCATGGTGCCCTACGAAAAATACCCGGTGAGCGTTATCCGTCCGCTATGCTATTGCGAAGAATCAGAGATTATCGAATACGCCGAAGATGCCGATATCCGCAGGTTCACCTGCACCTGCGAATTTTCCAAGGCGAGCCACCGTAAATCCATCCGCGAAGAAATCAAGAGCCTTACCAAGGGCAATTCCACCCTCAAGGCGAACCTATTTGAAAGCATGCGGAATATACGGATGGATTATCTGCTGTAGGCATTTTTTGTATATTACCCTCCGGTTTCCCAAGTGGGATTCTTTGTGGTTCAAGCGGTTTTGAACCAGTTGCCAGATGGGCCGGCGTTCCGGCCCGAATTCCCCTATTATCAAATGAACAAGGCCTACGCGGTCGTTCTCCGCGCATGGCCGGGAGAAACTATGATGAACGAAAATACAAGCGCTGCAAAGCGCAATCACGACCCGTTTTTTAGGTGGCTGTTCTCAAACACCACGCACGCAAGGAACCTACTGGAACTGTCGGCGAAGGTGAACCGGGAACTGAGCGAGTTCCTCTCGGTGGTGAACCTGGATACCTTGATTCGGATTCCCGATTCCTACTCGGAAGTGGACGAGACAGGCGAGGCGGACATCGCCTTCCGCGTGAACGTTGCCACGGGAGCTCCCGTGCTGGTGGGCATCTTGCTGGAGCACGAGACCGGGCGTGATTTTGAAATCCTTGAACAGATTGACCGCTATGTCCATTCCGTCATGAGACTACACGAGGAGAACCGCATATTTAGCGGATTTCCCACCATGGCAATCATCTTCTACAACGGCCGCGAGAACTGGGACCCTCAGAGATTATTGGAAAACGGATATCCGAAATATTTCCACGGGGCGGTTCTTCCGTTCAAGTGCACCTTCATAAACATGTCGGACATTCCCGACAGCGACTGCCTCGCCTGCGAAGACACCGAAACGGGCATGGGAATCGTGGCCATGAAGTATGCCTTTGACAAGGACGCTTTGCTTTCGGTTTTGCCGCAGTTCAAAAGCGCTCTGCAGAAGATGGACGGGAACAAGGCCTCTTGCCTTTTGCACAAAATAAGTTTATATTTAAAGGAGTACGTTGACCAAGGCGTTCTAAAGGAGTTGAGCATGGCCTTCAAGAGCATAGGACAGAAATACGGCTTTGTGAGCGCCGGTGATGTTTTTCGCCAACAGATTGCCGACGCTCGTGTCGAAGAACGGCAAAAAACCGAAGCCAAAGCCAATGAAGAAAAGTTAAATACGGCAAAGAGAATGGTTCGCGATGGAGTACTGTCCGTCGAAAACGCCGTGTCGTATTTCGGCTTTACCAGGGAACAGATTCTCGAGAACTAGCCGTAATTCGATATTAACAAAACATCAATGCGGCTCCTGATGGGGAGCCGATCATTATTTCCTTATTTAGTCTTCTTTTCCAATCTTGTTTTTTATGATTCTTTATAGGTGGATAATCTATATTTTTACATCTATAAGCATGAAACAATTGAGATTTCTGAATTTCTATACTAGGTTTGTATTTTTCAGCAAGACTCTTCAATTCGTTTTTATACTTCGTAACT
Source organism: Fibrobacter sp. (assembly GCA_016295375.1). Taxonomy (GTDB): domain Bacteria; phylum Fibrobacterota; class Fibrobacteria; order Fibrobacterales; family Fibrobacteraceae; genus Fibrobacter. The sequence continues at coordinate 19,957 of JAEDLI010000012.1, forward strand.
TTTCCATACTCAATCAAACTTAAATCGAGTGCCACATTCTCCTTAGTGAGAACTCTCTGACGGGGATCAAGTGTGATTTTTTTTATCAAGGAGCGTGAAATATGTTTGGGAAAATAAATTTTTAAGGTCTTATCAGTTTCGTATTTTGCGTTCTTCGCTAATTCAAGTTTAGTTGAATTTCTATCCCATACAACAGAAATTCGCAGCTCGTTTTTATTTGTATTTTATAAATCGTGAAGTCCATATACGAATACAAGGAGTTCCGCAAGTACATGGCGGACTACTATGCCGAGCAGAAGAAAATTGCCGGCTTTTCGTGGAGGAGTTTCGCGAAGGCCGTGAAATTCAGTTCACCCGTGTTCCTGAAACTGGTATGCTAGGGCAAGAGCGGGCTTTCAAAAAAAAGCCAGAGTCCGCGTTGCAAGCGCCATGGGCCTTTCCGGTTTTGAAAGCGACTTTTTTGTACTCCTGGTAGCCTATGACCAGGCAAAGGATGCCAAGACAAAAACAGAGATTTTTAATAGCCTGCAAGAAATCATCCTGAGCAACAGGGTCGGCATTCTCGAAAGGGCGTTTTTCGAATACTACTCCAACTGACTGAATTCGGCCATACGGGAACTTGCCGCATCCGTAGATTCGGCAAGCCCGAAGGGGCGTACAAAGATATCGTTGCCGAGATGCAGAACTTTCGACGCAAGGTGGTGGATATAGCCGCCAAAGACCAGGGGACAGAGCGGGTCTACGAACTGAACCTGCAGCTGTTCCCCCTTTCCCAGAAAATCCCGCCCGCAATGCAAAAGAAACATCCCAACAAGGATTCGTAAAATGTACCTGAGATTCGTCGCCCTTCTGTTTTACCTGCTCCTGTTTGTTGTCGCCTGTTCCGACAAAGACAAGAACGCGGGCGGCACCTCGGAAGCCGAAAACTCCATCGCCATCGAGAACAAGGACATTGCGGGCGAAAGCGTGGAGGATCTGGACATATTCGGAAATGCCGACGGCGATGCCGTTCTGCTCGCCATCTCCATCATCATGCAGGCCGGCAGGAGCGAAGGCGAGTTCTCCCTTTCCCTGGCAGACCTTGCCAAGGACATCGAAGAGGACGGCGTCTGGAACGACTCCCTGGAACGGGCCCAATCCGCAGATAACGCCTTCGAAGTCGAGTTGGCCCAAGTCCGTGAGAACATCCTGGGCTGGAACATTTCCCAAAAAATTTCTATGTTCGAAAATTACGTTGAGTATTTCTGGAGCGATGTTTTCGGGCTAGGCAGGTGCACCGAAAAGAGGGAGGGCGAAATCCGCCCCGACACAAACCCCAAATCCCGTTATTTCAATGAAAAATTTATTTGCGAAAAACTGCACTGGCACCTGCTTGGGAAAAAACTATCATCAAGCTCAGCAGAAGAATCTTCCAGTTCAAGCATTTCTACTGAAAGTTCTTCAAGTTCGGCAAACGACTCATCGGAAAGCGGAGACTCCAGTTCCAGCGGCAAGTCCAGTTCGTCAGAGAAAAACGCCACGCCCACATCCAGCGAAAATTCCAGTTCGTCGGTCAAGCAAAGCAGTTCTTCCCAGCAATCCGCCACCACCATTGACTCTCCCTACGACGAGAATACATCCATCATTGATCCGGAACTTCTGGCCATCCTGGGGACCTGCAATAGCGAAAACGAGAGCGCCGTGAAGAAGGTATACAATAATTCGTTTGTATGTAAAAGCGGACTGTGGTATAGCCTTCTCCTCGCCGACATGGAACAGGATTCCTGGTTCAATTCAGATATTACCTATGGTACACTGATTGACCAACGGGACGGACAAACTTATAGAACCGTTGTCATCGGCACGCAAAAATGGATGGGCGAGAACCTGCACTATGCGGGGGAAAACGCAAGCGAGGAACTTGCGGCAAATATGGCAGATGAAAACCTGTGCCCCTCCGGCGACAATGTTCTCTGCAAAAAAACAGGATATGTCTATACATGGATCGCCGCCGTGAACATTTCACCCATATACCAACAAAGACAAGCTACGTCTCTACCGATAGGAGAGGAACATCAGGGTATTTGCCCCGATGGGTGGCATGTTCCTTCGCTTGACGAATGGTATGCGCTTTTGAAATACATCGCTCCATCGGATTTTCTGCGGTTGCAACAGGTTGTGACTACAATTGGGAACAAGGAAAATGCGCAGCCTTCCACACAGCTTCCCATAACACCTCGGAAATTTGTTCTGGCGGAAATTTCAATTATTGGACCGACCAGGCTGATTTTGGAGGTCGATTCTCCTCCACCCTAGCCAGCGTCCGCTGCGTAGAAAACGCCGCGCCCTAACGTATTTCCACACAAAAATCCGCACTCATAAAGGTCCGCGGCAAAACCACTAGGCTTTTTCCTAAAAAATAATGTATATTTACATATGAGACACAAAAACATTATCATAAAAAAGGATAAAATCTATGGCAAACAAATACGCCGGAACCCAAACCGAAAAGAACCTGCAGGCCGCATTCGCAGGTGAATCCCAGGCCCGCAACAAGTACACCTACTTTGCCTCCAAGGCCAAGAAAGAAGGCTTTGAGCAGATCGCAGCGCTCTTCTTGAAGACCGCCGACAACGAGAAGGAACACGCCAAGATGTGGCTCAAGGAACTGGAAGGCATCGGCGACACCGCCCAGAACCTGAAAGAGGCCGCCGACGGCGAAAACTACGAGTGGACAGACATGTACGAGGGCTTTGCGAAGACCGCCGAGGCCGAAGGCTTCAAGCCCCTGGCTGCCAAGTTCCGCATGGTGGCCGCCATCGAGAAGCACCACGAAGAACGCTACCGCGCCCTGCTGAAGAACGTGGAAATGCAAGAAGTTTTCGCCAAGAGCGAAGTGAAGGTGTGGGAATGCCGCAACTGCGGGCACATCGTGGTGGGCACCAAGGCCCCGGCACTTTGCCCCGTGTGCGCACACCCCCAGGCCTATTTCGAAGTGAACGCCGAGAACTACTAATACAAAAGCCGCGACTTAGTTTCGCGGCTTTATGAAAGTTATTTCAAGATCAGGGTGCGGTTCAAGATGGCCGTGCCCTTTTCGTTTTCTAGCCGGACAATATATTTGCCTGCGGGCAACTTATTCAGGGAAACGGAGGCATTACTGCCCATATCCTTGCTCAAGAGTAGTCTTCCGTTCAAGCTGAACAGGCTAAGCCTGTTCATGCCAGGCGCACTCACATGAAGGGTACGGTTTTCAATGAACATGCGGGCGGTCGCGGTCGCGTTGACCCGTTTCATTCCCGTAATGAACTTGGTGCCTTCAGGAGCGCCTACGATAAGCCCGCGTCCTACCGTGCTCATGTACACCACGCCGAAGTTGTTCATGTCGCCCTGCACAAAGTTCCCGTTGCCAGGGCCGCCGAACTGGTGGGCGTCATCGTTCACGCGCTCAAAAGTCTTGCACTTGTCGGTACTGCGGTAGATTCCAATCGGGTTGCCGGACTTGGCGGCACCCCAGATAAAGACGGTCTCGTAACTAGCACCTTCCTTGGCCTTGCCGATACCTACGGCAATGGCGGTACTTGCACCCGCGCAGCGGTTCCAGGTCTTGCCGCCGTCTTCGGTGTAGGCAAGGCCGTTTTCGGAGAATCCCTTGGTTAGCCAGACCTGCGCCTGGTCCATGGGAACCCACAGGTGGCCTTCCCTACCCGGCACCGTGCGGATGAGGCCGCCGCCGTTGTAGTATTCGCCAGCGGCATCGTTCTGCAGGCGGGCTCCAGAAGTCGCAAACGTGGCGCCGCCATCGGTAGATACCTTCAAGTTAGCCTGCTGATCTACCAGGTAGAACACGTCGGGGTTTACCGGGTCCGGAGTAATGCGGGCATATTGACTTTGGCCGTCCATTCCTGTAACCTTGCTCCAGGTCTTGCCGTTATCCGTGGTGCGATACACGTCGCTGCTGTTATCCGGACGGTGGAGAATCACCTTGCCGTCGGCAGACATGGCAAGGGTTCCCTGGGCTCCCATCAAGGTCGTTTCCAGTTTTTTCCAGGTGGACGCATTGTCGTCGCTACGGTACATGACCATAGAGGTAATCCCCGTCCCGGTGGAGTAATCCGTCACCTGGCCCGTCCGCACAAAGGCCTTTGCCAGGGGGGCGTATCCCAAGCTGTTGGTTGTGCCGATGGTGGGCGAGTGGCGCGGAGTGCTCTCGTTGATGTCGGTATAGGCGGCGCCGTCATAGTCGCCGATGGCCGTTACCAGCGGGCCTCCCGGAACGCTCACGATATCAAGAGGCACGGTCTCTTCGATGCCCCTGCTCTGGAATTTCCACAGGGGGACTTTCGCGGTGATGTCATCCGTCTGGAAAACGCCGTTTCCGCTGGTGACCCAGGCTTCCTTGTTGTTGAAGGGGTTAATTTCCACAGAACCCGCCCAATGGATGGCGTTGCCCGAAATCCATGCCGTTCCGTTTGCATCTACGTTGACACCGTCATTGTAACCCTGGCCGTGAGTCCAAGTGGAACCGCCATCTTTTGAGACATAGATGCGGTCGCCATAGTTGTCCTTTCCATCCTTGTAAAGGTGTCTTCCTCCATAATAACAGAGGGTAGTCACCACAATGTGCTTGGAATCGTTGGGGTCAATGGCAATGCCGCCAAAGCCGTGGCTTGCGCTCTGGCTTCCGTCGCCCATACGTGCCGTAGTGCTTTCGTCCTGGAAGGGGGTAATGTTGGTCCAGGTGCCGCCTGCGATGTTGTACTTGTACACGGCGCCCTTGCTTACACTATGGGGGCCTTCTGAACTTGCATAGGTGATGTACATGTCGCCACCCACGATTTTTGCGCGGTGGGGCATCAGATCTTCGGGACTGCCCGAAATGGTTGTCCAGGTGGCGCCACCGTCATGGCTCACCTGCAGGTTTTCTGTCTTTTGAGAGATGCCGATATAAATGGTCTTCGTGGAACCATCGGAATTCTTACCCTGGGATTCGTCGAACAGCACAAAACTGATGCCGTTCACATTGGTAAGGCCGTTGCCTGTCGCAGAAGAAAGCGCAACCTGGTAAATACTGGTCCATGTCTTGCCGTAGTCGGTACTCTTGTAGAGGCCCTTGGTGCGGCTACCGCAAAGGAGAATGTTCGTCTTGTTCGGGTCCACAGCCAGCTTTTCGCCGGTCTGGCGGCCCATGCCGTTGCCGTGAGCCAGCATTTCCACATAGCTGGTGTCCCAGGTAGAGCCGTAATCTTCGCTGCGGAGCACCGCGGTCCGTCCATCGCTAAAGTAGCCCGTTCCCGCCAGCACGTAAATACGCTTCGGGTCCGTAGGGTCCAGCGCAAAGGCCTCCGTACCGTAAAGCCCCTTGTCGTTTTCCGAGATGAAATCCATCAGGGGAATCCAGGTCTTCGACGAAAAGTCGAAACGGTAGATGCCTCCCACGTCGGTGCGGGCGTAAAGCAGGTTCTTTTCCTTGGGGTGGAATATCACGGCAGACACGAACCCGCCACCGTCAAAACGGACATTACCCCATTCGTATTTTTCTGCAGTAAAAGCCTGGGTACAAAGGACCCCGGCCAAGGCGAGCACTTTCCAATCCATATAAACTCCCTATATTTGGCAGAAATATAGCCATTTGTCTTGTAATTTCAAGCATTTTAGGGCAAAGGATTGTTTACCTTTTTCTATCTTTTCGCCGTAATTTTTAACAGTTGCCGTGGGCAAGGGCCCCCGGCAGTATAAGGAAATGAAATGAGCGTAGTCGATACCGTACTCCACAAGATCTTTGGTACGCCCCATGAACGCAAGGTGAAGCAGCTTAGGCCCGTCATCGCAAAAATTCACGAAGCGAGGCAGGCCCTGGAAGCCCTGGACGATGCCGCCCTGGCCGCAAAGAGTGCGGAATTCCGGGAAAAGTTGAAAAACGGCGCCCCCCTGGAAGACATCAAGGTAGAAGCCTTTGCCGTGTGTCAAGAAGCCTGCGACCGCCGCCTGGGTATCTTCAATATCTTCAAGCCGGAATTCGAATTCGACTTCAGCCGCCTGGGACCCGAACTGCAGGCCGCGGCCGACACCGCCAAGGCAGAACTCGCTAGCGGCAAGAACGAATGGGAAGTTTACCTGCCCGCCGCCCTCTACGCGAAGGTCCGCGAGCTCTACCCCGAGTCGGTAAAGCCCTTCCGCATGATGCCTTTTGACGTGCAGATGATCGGTGGCCTGGTGCTCCACGAAGGCGCCATCGCCGAAATGGCCACCGGTGAAGGTAAGACCCTTGCTGCCGCCTTGCCCGTTTACCTGAACGGTCTTTCTGGACATGGCGTGCATGTGGTGACGGTGAACGACTACCTGGCCGGCCGTGACGCCAAGCAGATGGGCCTGGTGTACCAGTTCCTGGGACTCACCGTGGGCCTTATCGTGAACGGACTCAATTCCGAACAGCGCCGCAAGAGCTACAACAGCGACGTGACCTACGGCACCAACAACGAATTCGGCTTTGACTACCTCCGCGACAACATGGCGGTAGAACCCAGCCAGCTGGTGCAGCGGGAACTGAACTTCTGCATTGTTGACGAAGTGGACTCCATCTTGATTGACGAGGCCCGTACGCCTCTCATTATCAGCGGCCCTGCCGAAGACGCTACCGACAAGTATGCGAAGGCAAACGAGATTGCCCAGAAGCTTGTCAAGAACAAGGACTTTTCCGTTGACGAAAAGGACAAGAACATCCAGCTCACCGAAAAGGGCGTGAACCATGTGGAAAGCCTGATGCAGATTACCAACCTGTACGGCGAACACGCGGACTGGGTGCACTTCTTGGACCAGGCCCTTCGCGCCTGGCATCTGTACGAACGCGACGTGGATTACATCGTCCGTGACGGCGAAATCATCATCGTGGACGAAAACACGGGCCGCCTCATGGAAGGCCGCCGTTACAGCAACGGCATGCACCAGGCCATCGAAGCCAAGGAAAAGGTGCAGATCCGTCGCGAGAACCAGACCCTTGCAACGATTACGTTCCAGAACTACTTCCGCATGTACAAGAAGCTCTCCGGTATGACCGGTACCGCCGAGACGGAAGCTACGGAATTCATCAAGATTTACAACATGAACACCTGGGTGATTCCTACCAACAAGCCCTGCATCCGCAAGGACATGCAGGACATGGTGTACAAGTCCGAAGGGGCCAAGTGGAAAGCCATCGTGGCCGAAATCAAGGACCGTCACGAAAAGGGCCAACCCCTGCTGGTGGGTACCGCCTCCATCGAAAAGTCCGAACACCTCCACGGCCTTTTGGAAAAGGAAGGAATCCCCCACGAGGTGTTGAACGCCAAGAACCATAGCCGCGAAGCCGAAATCATCCAGTATGCGGGCTACAAGGGCAAGGTGACCATCGCCACCAACATGGCGGGCCGTGGTACCGACATCGCTCTTGGCCCCGGAGTTACCGAAGAGGGCGGTCTCCACGTGCTGGGTACCGAACGCCACGAATCCCGCCGTATCGACAACCAGCTGCGCGGACGTTCCGGCCGTCAGGGCGACCCGGGCTCCAGCCAGTATTTCCTCTCCCTCGACGACAACTTGATGCGCATTTTCGGCGGCGACAGCGTCAAGAACCTGATGACCCGCTTTGGCGTAGGCGAAGACGAGGTGATTACCCACCCCATCGTTTCCCGCTCCATCCGTAGCGCCCAGCGCCGCGTGGAAGGCCAGAGCTTCGATATCCGTAAGCACCTGCTGGATTATGACAACGTGATGAACGAACAGCGCAAGGTGATTTACGGACTCCGCCGTCGTATTCTGAACGGCGAGGACATTCGCGACGAAATTATGAACCGCATCGAGGACGCCTGCGACATCAAGGTCTCTAACTACATCGTGGCGAAGAGTTACCCCGAGGACTGGAACCTCGAGGGCCTGCATACCGACCTACAGCGCACGCTCGACATGGAATACCACCTCACGCTCGACGAGGCGATGCACAAGACACCGGACCAGGTGCTGGACGAAATCATCGAGCTTTGCAAGGCGCGCTACGACAAGCTCACCAAAATTATTCCCGACGCGGACTTCCGCAATATCGAACGCAGGTTCTTGCTGATGACCATCGACCAGGTGTGGAAGGAACACCTGTACGCTATGGACCAGCTGAAGGACGCCATCCGTTTCCACGGATACGCCCAGAAAGACCCGCTGATGATTTACAAGAACGAAGGCTACAAGATGTTCGAGGGCTGCATCGAAAAGATTGCCACCCTGACAATGCTCCGTATCTTGAACATCCGGATTACCCTGCCCAACGGACAGACCGTATCGCCGGACCAGCTGCAGCTGCGTGAACAGCCGAAGCCCGAAAATGCGGGCGCACAAGAGGCCGCAAACGCCGACCAGGCTGCCGCTCCCGAACAGCCTAGCACCGAAGGCGCCAAGGCCGCAGGTCTTGCCGGTCAGGCCGCAAGCTCCGAGACCAACGCCATTTCCGAAGGTCAACAGGCGGCAAGCGAGGCTGCACAGCCCATGCCCCAGTCTGCACTGCCGGGCACAAGGCCTACGGTACGTCGCACCTACACGAACCCTGCCGTTGCCGCCGCCGCACGCCGCGCCCAACAGGCAGGCCCCAAGCTGGGTCGCAATGACCCCTGCTGGTGCGGTTCCGGCCTCAAGTACAAGAAATGCCACGGAAAGGATGTAGAGTAGTTCAAAAAGATTTTCTCGCCCTAAATTGTTACATTTCTGACACTTCGTTCAAGGAGGTTGATATGCACATATCCTTTATCATATTCAATGTCGTTGTACTTGTCGTTGTCATTGTCGCCGCATTCCACATAGGTGCGGCTATAGGCAGAGGAAAGAAAAGGGAATCTGCCGAGAAGGCGAACGACATCTCCTACGATGACTGCCTAGCTAGGAATACAGCAAAATTCAAGTACGACATATTTACTGACTCCCGCGACGGCGAAACCTACCGCACCGTAAGAATCGGCAATCAAATCTGGATGGTGGACAACCTGCGTTTCAAGACCGAAGGCAGCTACGCCCCGGGTAGCGAAGAGGCCAACGTGGCCCAGTACGGCAGACTCTACACCTGGACGGCAGCTCTCGGCATCCCCGCGGAGTTCGACGACCAATCGCCGACGAAGGACCTGGGAATGTACCACAAGATTCGCGAAGACAACTACCAGGGAATCGCACCCGAGGGCTGGCATATCCCGAGCCTCAAGGAATGGGAACAGCTTTTGAGCAATCTGCCTCCCAAGTCCACCGGCGACGAGCTGCGCGGAGCCTGTTTCTGGGGTAATCCCGGTGAAGATTCTTTCGGATTTTTCGCCTTGCCTGCTGGCTACCGTTTTGCCAACGGTAGTTTTCAGCAATTCGGTAGACGCGCCCGCTTCTGGAGCAAGGATGAATACGGCAAATTCAACGCCTACCGTCTGAGCATCACCAACAAGGCCTTCGATATCGAAGGCGTGTACCGCTCCGATGCCATGTCGGTGCGCTGCGTAAAGAACGCCTAAACGGATAATTTTCCGATTCGACGAATCGCCCTGGCCTAGGCCGGGGCTTTTTCCATTTTTCAACACTTCTTATTTCCGCTATAACTCATAACTGAATACTCACAACTCATAACTTTATTCTATCATTTCAATGAAAATTATATATTTGACTTTATGAATTTAGGAAGGTATATTATGGACATAAGAAACAAAGAACTTAAAAACAAAAAGGAGTTTATCATGAAACACGCAATCGCAACATTCATTTTCGTCGCTAGCATCGCAGGTTTTGGCGGATTCGCAAACGCACTCCCCATTGCAAGCACCACCGGCGCCGCCGCTTCCAAGAGCGATGCATTGGACCAGGGTGCCAACTAGTGGAACCACTACTCCAACTTTGATAAAAAAGAGGTTTGGTGGAACCCTGCAGTTGCCATATACGAGAAAACAGGAGCCTGGCCACACCGGAACGATGACGACTGGGGAATCAACCCTCGCCTCGTGAGATATAAAATTTCGATAAGGGATCCTTGTAAGGACTAGGCGCCCACAACGGGCGCTTTTTTTTGCATATTTACAGCCATGAAGACGGCAAAGTGCTTTTTTAGCCTAGAAGGCATCGACGGTTCCGGCAAGTCCACCCAGATAGACATGCTTATCGACGCCCTCACAAAAGAGGGCTATTCTGTGGTGAAGCTGCGGGAACCCGGCGGCGCAAAGATTTCGGAACGGATTCGGGAGATCTTGCTGGATCCGAGTTTCAAGGGCGTCATGGCCGACAAGACGGAGCTCTTGCTGTACAACGCCGCGCGGGCACAGGTCATCGCCGAAATCATCCAGCCGGCCCTTAACGCTGGAAAAATCGTCATCGCCGACCGTTTCGCCTGGAGCACGTTTGCTTACCAGGGGTACGCCCGAGGCCTCGGGGCCGAGCAGGTCCAGCGGCTGACGGAGTTGACCTGCGACGGCTGCTTTCCGGAACTGACCGTTGTGCTGGACATAGCCGTCGAGCGGGGCCGCGCTCGCACCGCAAGGCGGGGCGAAGCACCCGATCGGCTGGAACAGGAAAAGGCGGACTTTTTCGAACGGGTGCGCAAGGGCTACCTTGCCGCGGCCCGCGACTACCCGGAATGCGTTGCCGCCATTGACGCCGACCGAACACCTGACGAAGTTTTTGCGGACCTGTATAAGCTGGTCAAGGCAAGGCTACAGAAGTAAAGCCTGCCGATGTTCCGGCACCAATCCTCAGCGAAACTACTCGACTTCGCCGGATTCCTTCTCGAAAACGACCCTGTGGGTTATGGTCTTATAGCCCCCATCGGTCACCGTCTCGAAAATCAATGTGGTTCCGTCGGCAGAGACATGCCCCTCGGGCGTTTCTCCTCCACTCACATAGGTGATGGTTCCGGTAGACTCGTCAAAACTATAGTCATAGGAACCGAGCAGATCGCCACCGCCATCAAGACAATCCAGAGAGCCATCGGAGTAAAACAGCATCTTCTGGCCGGCAGGGGAACTCTGAGGTTCTTCCCTGTTTTCACAACTTTCGGACATCATTCCGCCATATTCGCTAAATTCTCCGAGCTGCAATTCCCCTAGCTGCGACATGGCTTCTTGCACGACCGCGCACTGTTCTGCGTCGGTAATCTTGTGGATAAACACATCCTTGACCAACACCCACCTTCCGAGAATACTCTTCACGTCTTTGCTCATTTCCATAGAAGAGGAGGACTCCTCTTCTACACTACTCGAAGATTCCTCTTCCGGCTCCTCGCTAGAGGAACTCTTGCCAAATTTGGACTTGGAGGAGGCAGCGTCGTCCCGAATTTCCTTCTCGTTCATCTCCCCTTCCAGTTCTATTTTTTTCCCGGCTTTTGCCTCAACCTTCTTGGTGTACTTTTTCCCCTTGCCATTCATGAACGAAACCATGTGGGAACCTTCTTCTTTAAGCACCACCTGATGTTCGCCGTCTTCGTTGGCACCCAAGGCGATGATCACCTTGCCGGTGGCTTCCCCGATGGCGATGGTCATCGCGCCGCCATCCAAAGCTTCGCCTCCCTTATCGGTCAAGGTGACTACAGTAGGTTCCTTCAAGGCTTCCTTTGTCTTGTCCACAATCTTCTTAGTCAAATTGGACAACATCTCTACATCTTCTCCGGCCATTTCCGACAGTTTTTTCGCATCGTCATAGCCGTCTATAAGGAGGCTTGCGGCCTGGTCCTTTATTTCGTCGGCGGACATGTCCTTGGCTTTGGTGACGAGGGTGAGAGTCTTTTCGACCTTTTCAATATTGTCCATGGCGTCCGTGACCGCATCGGGCATAGCCATTTTAAAGAGTTCCACTTCAAATTCGGCAGCCTTCTTAGATATTTCCGCCCCGGTCTTTGCCACAGTCTTGTTGATAAACTCCGCCTCGTCAGCAAAAGAAGATTCCGTATTGTAATACATGCGGTTGTATATCTGGAGCGAGACGTCGTCGTAATCCCCGTTATTGAAATTTTTCCACCAGGTCAGGTAATCGGTCTCCCCTCTTTTCTGGTTTTTATCAAGACCATTAAAAAGAATTTCCAGGTCGTTTTTACTCAACGAACCCGCCACGGCCATGGCCTTTTCGCGGGTCGACTTGCCACAACCCCGCAACGAATACCAGAAATCTTTGAGGGCGTAGGCGACGCCCACCCCATTTTTCTGAAGGGACGGAGTCTCGCTGACCAGGGCCTGCATGCTGTCGATACGCGTCCAGGCGGCCTCGTACTGATCAACCTTGGAGAGCATCTTGGACATCACCTCGGCATACTCTTCGGCTTCTTCTTGGTCCACGCTGTCGGTGAAAAAGCCGTCCTCGCTCGACATAAAGGCAATGGGGGCCACCTGCAGATACTCGGCAAGGTAGGCGAATTCCGCCAGATTGTCCAGGTCGCTCCGCATTTCGGCGGACTCGAGGTATTCCCGCAGGTTCTCGTCCGAAGCTGTAGCACCGCCACCACCGCCGCAGCCGAAAAGGAGGATTGCAGAAGCGGTGAGTGCCGCAAGAACAGGGAATTTGTTTATATACTTCATAATGGCAATATATATTCTTTCTTGCCGTTATGCAATAGACACACGCTTTGTGTTCTTTGTTTGAAAACTAATCCCTATATAAAGGCTTTATTAATGTTCGTGGTTGCCGTTGGGACTGTAGGAGCAACCGCTCCCGTGACTGGATGAACCGCAAAAATGACAACGAGACTTAATTTTACCTCTGAATGTAATATATATATAAAACACCCCCGGCCGTGATAGTCGGGGGCGGTTTAATGCGGGTCTGGATCCTTCGACTTCGCCCTTACGGGCTTCTACCCAAAGGGCATAACTCAACTACAGAACTAAAGTTCTAAGTTTCGTATAGCTCAGGATGACGCCTCCGGCGTCACTTCACGAACGCGCCGTAGATGGCCTTGATGGCCTTCTCGGTATCGGCTTCGTCAACACCGGTGATGATGTTGATCTGCGAAGAACCCTGGTCGATGATGCGGACGTTCACCTTGTTGTCGGCGAGAGCGGTGAAGAGCTTTGCAGCCACACCGATCTTGTTCGTCATGCCGTGACCGACAGTCGCGATAAGGGCGATGCCCGGGAACACCTTGATACGGTCGGGGCGCATCTGCTGCGTGATGTCTTCGAGGACCACGTCCTGCACGGCGTCGAGAGCCTTGGAGTCAACCACGATGCTCATGGAGTCGATGGCGCTCGGGCACAGTTCGTAAGAGAGGCCTTCGCTTTCGAGCACGGCGAGCACGCGGCGACCGAAACCGACTTCCTTGTTCATCATGGACTTTTCGATGTAGATCATCGAGAAGCCCTTACGGCCGGCGACACCCGTAATCGGGAGCTTCGCTTCTTCCGGAGTGGGGCCGATGATGGTACCCGGATCCTGCGGGCGGTTCGTGTTGCGGATGTTGATAGGAATCTTCTTCGCGCGGCACGGGGCGATGGATTCATCGTGGAGCACGCTTGCGCCGGAGTAGGCAAGTTCGCGGATTTCGCGGTAGCTCACGTATTCGATGGGCAGCGGATTTTCCACAATGCGCGGGTCAGCCATAAGCATGCCCGAGACGTCGGTCCAGTTTTCGTACTTGGCGGCATCGATGCCGTTAGCGAGTATTGCGCCCGTGATGTCGGAACCGCCACGGCTGAAGGTCTTGACTTCGCCACGGAGGTTGCTACCGTAAAAGCCCGGCAGCACGTAAAGCTGGTTTTCGTCAGACAAGGTCTTCGCGATGTCTTCGTAGGTCTTCGGCGTAATGCGATACTTGTCGTCGAAGGTGATCAGCGGGAAGGTATCCACGAAGTTTGCGCCCAGGTACTTGGCCATGAGGCGTGCACACAGGAATTCGCCACGGCTCACCAAGAAGTCGGTGCTGACGGATTCGGGGTGGTTCTTGAGCTTGTCTTCGAGGCTGTCGAGGTCTTCGGTCAGCTTGTCTTCGAGACCCAGGTCCTTGCAGATTTCGTCGTAGCGCTGACGGATCAGGTTCCACGGGGTCGAAAAGTCGAGACCCTTGGAGGCGAGGTCGTAGGTGCTGTAGAGGAGGTCGGTAAGCTTTGTTTCCTTAGGATTGCGCTTGCCGGGTGCGGAAACGACGATGACCTTGCGGTTCTTGTCGGATTCAACGATGGCCTTGATCTTCTTGAACTGGCCTGCATCGGCGACAGAGCTGCCGCCGAACTTGCATACGATTCTTTGACTCATTTTTTCCTTTCGGGCCACCAAACCTCTCGGCTTCGAGCGCAATCGCTTTCCTCGCGACCGTCGTGCCCAAGCCTACCCATCTGGCCAGCCACTTTTTGGCGGCGACCTTACGGCCGCCTTTGGTCTATGTCTGCGACGGTGTTTTACCGTTGCGCGGCACATATATAGAAAAAAAGCGCAAGACGAACAAGGGGTTTTAGGGGGCGGAGCCACCTAGGAGAGGGGGTGGTGGAAGACGCGGCGAGGAACGGTGGCCCCGGCACCCTTCAACTACGCTCAGGGCAGGCCAGGCCGGGGTGACATCGGGATGAGGCGCGGCTGCAACCAGGGGGAGGCTTCCCCCAACACAAAAAGCAACTATCGTTTGCAAATTGTAAAAAAGGGGGGCGGTTTTGTAAAAATTCGTAGAGCGGGTTCAAAAAACGTTTCGCATCTCCGTTTATTACATCGGAGGGCATAATGAAAGACCAACACAAAATGCTTGAAATCGCGTCGTTGTCCAACATCCCGGTGCTTTTGCAGGGGGAATCGGGAGCCGGGAAAGAGGTGGCCGCGCGTTTTATCCACAATCACGGCCTGCGGAAGGAGGGGCCTTTCGTGGCGCTGAACTGCAGCTCTATCCCGAAGAGTCTTGCAGAGAGTATCCTGGAGGGTTCGGTAAGGGGCGCGTTTACAGGAGCGGTGGACGAGAAACTGGGGCTTGTCCGCTCTGCAGAAGGGGGCACCCTTTTTCTGGACGAAATCGGGGAACTGCCTATGGATACCCAGAGCAAGCTGTTGCGCATTTTGCAGGAGAAAACGGTGACGCCCGTGGGAGGCGCCCAGAGTGTTCCCGTGAACTTCCGCCTGATATGCGCCACCAACCGGAACCTGAAACAGGAAATCGCCGACGGGAATTTCCGGGCGGATTTGTTTTACCGTATCAACGTTTTTCCTGTGGAGATTCCGCCCCTGCGCTCACGTCCGGATTTTGCCGACGTGGCCCACGACTTGTGGCGGGAGGCTCGGAGCCAAGTGAACGGGCTCGATACCAGAAGTCGCGATTCCGGCAACATACAGCGCGACCTTACGGCCGATGAACTGGAACTGCTGAAGGCCTGCCCCTGGCCGGGGAACGTCCGCCAGCTGAAAAATGTGCTGCAGCGCTATACGGTGCTGAAACCCTACGACGTGACCCTTACCGAAATCCTGACCCAGGAGTTTT
Organism: Fibrobacter sp.; assembly: GCA_016295375.1. Taxonomy (GTDB): domain Bacteria; phylum Fibrobacterota; class Fibrobacteria; order Fibrobacterales; family Fibrobacteraceae; genus Fibrobacter. The sequence continues at coordinate 35,360 of JAEDLI010000012.1, forward strand.
CGCTACCGAAACTTTGCGACAAAAATATCTGTTCAATTTACGTGACGGATTTCTTGAAAAAGCGAAAGAAGAAGCCGAGCTTCACCGACATCGAAGAAACGCTTTTGCTATGCAAGGGGAACAAGTGCAAGGCGGCGAAAAAGCTAGGAATTAGCCGCGGAAGCCTGTGCTACCAGCTACAGAAGGGTCGTGTGAAGATTGCGAGCTGAGGGAAAGAGAAATGATAGGGGATCCTCGCCTTCGCGAGGATGACAAGAATGTAGCGCGAGGATGACAAGGTCGTTAGAACCGCAGGCCCACGGCGATGTGGTGGTTGCCGCCATCGAGGGCAAGGCGCGGGGAGTAGCCGTAATCAAAGACAATAATGCCGAATACCACGCCAAGGCCGCAGGCGACCCCTGTAGAGTAGTCGTCGCTT
>JAEDLI010000088.1 GCA_016295375.1 Fibrobacter sp.
TGATAGGGTCCACGGAACTGCTCGACGAAGTCACTTCGTCAGGCTCAGTGACCTTGGCGTTACTAGAGATTGCTTCGTCGTTACACTCCTCGCAATGACGTGATGAAGACGAACTCCCCTGCTTTTCAGCACTACTCAACGCCGCAGGTTCATTGTTTTCTGCCGAAGTCGACGACGAATCATCACACGCTGCCAGGAACGCCAACAACACAGAAAAGAACAAATAAGAAGAGATCCTTCGACTACACTTCGTTCCGCTCAGGACATGGTCAATCTTTTTCATAAAAAATCCTTCGCCCCAACGGCTTGATTTATTCAATGGAAATATAGTTATTTCCTAATCTGCTAAGCAACGGTTTTCAGCAGTTCCCTGCCGATACGGCGGAGTTCCTCGTCAATGAGTTTCTTTCTTGCCGAAGAAGGCTTTTTTGTTCCGTTTACGTATGCGGCGAACAGGGGCTGAGGGATTCCCAATCGGCGAGCAATCTCAGAAAAGTCAACCTACGGCAAATCCCCGTCGTTCATCATCTCGGGCATATTCTTGTGGACAATCCCGTTCCGGTGCTGGATAACGTCATTTCGAGTCAGCACGTACTTCGCGTAATTGTCCCGAATTTTCTCCAGCGGGGCGTACTCTCGATCCTCGGTCTTTCGGCTATCCATCATCGTCATGCAGACCTGCACGTAACGGTACTCCGAAAAATCCTTTTGCAGAATAAAGTCGCACTCCAGTTTCCCAATGCGCCCGACACTCACGCTATAGCCATTCGACTTGGCGTAGGCGTAAAAAACATTCTCCATGACGGGGCCGTAGTTTATGCGGTTGTCGGTATTGGTCGCGTAGTAAAATCCCACATCGGCCAAGTAGTATTTCTTTTCGCCCGCGATAGATCTTCGCGATTTTATGTCGAAGCGATTGCACTCGTAGAGGATTTTCGAATCGACCAAAATCTGGATGTACCTATTCAGGGTTTCCCGCTTAATGTCTGACCCGCTTTTACGCAAGTCCTCAAGCATGTTGGTAAGGCTCGTTGTCGCACCGAAGTTGTTTATCATGTAGTTTCGAATCTTGTTGAACACCGACACGTTGCGGATTTTCACCCGTCGCTTGATATCCTTCTCGAAAATTTCGGTTATCACACTTTCGATGTAAGCCTTCTTGTCTTGCGGCGAATCGTACTGGACCGCTTTCGGAAAGCCGCCTTCTACAAGAAACTTATCGAACTCTTCCACAAGATTTTGGCTGACTGCTTTGCCGAAGAAGCGTTTCATCCCCAGGTATTCCTGAAAATTGAGCGGGAACATTTCGAACTCGATATATCTGCCCGTCAGCTTGGTGACCAGTTCACCGCTCAACAGGTATGAATTCGAACCCGTAATGAATATGGAAAAATCGCCTTCCGCCCTGAATGCGTTGATGACCTCCTCGAAATTCTTGACATTCTGAATCTCATCGATGAATAGGAACTTGGTCCCTTGCGCAGAGGCGTGTTCCTCGATGCATTTTTCCAGTTGTTCGGCAGTCTTGATATTCTTAAACCCACGCTTGTCCAAGTCGAGATAGACGATGCTTTCGGGTGCGACACCCGAATCGGAGAGTTCCTGTGCGATAGTCTCCATCAGGCTAGACTTTCCGCAGCGGCGCACTCCCGTAATGACCTTGATTATCTCGCAATCGCGGTAAAAGCCGCGGATTTTCTTGAGATAGCATTCCCTGGCAAAATTCTTGGCACTCATACCCTAAATATACCCTATTACTAGACAAAAATCAAGGTTAAAGGGGTATATTTTGCAAAAATAATAGATTTTACACCTTTAAATGGTTTTATTAATATAAAATCTCCGTTCTAATCCACCTATCCAAAAAGGCCATCTGCTCGGCGGTGTGGAACCAGTGTTCGCCGCCGTCCATTATGGTCAAGGGGGCTCCGAATTTCTGGGCGAATTCGCGCATCGTTTCTAGCGAGGTCAGGTTGTCGTTCGAACCGTACAGAATTTTTGTCGGGACGCGCCACTCGATCGGATTTTCACGCACGTAGCACAGGTATTCCCACGAAAGCGTTTCGCCGAAATTCGTCGGCACGGTTTTCTTTTCGCGAAGTTCCTCTTCGGAGACATCCGCCCACGCCATCATGTTGCAAATCAGTTTTTCCATGTTGATTATCGGCGAAATAAAGTACGCCTGTTTGAAGGGCTTATCGGCCAGCGCATTCATCGAAAAGAACGCCCCGATGCTATTCGCTATAAGGGTCACTTCGTCATAGTCCGCCAAAACAGAATCGAAACAAACCGGGAATTCTTTCTTGGCGTCCCACGGGGTTTCAGCCTTGTAATCAAACCCGAGAACATCAGCATTCGGAAACAAACTCTTGTAATGCAGTGCCTCGTCAGCGTTTCCGCCCTTTCCATGCACGTAAATAACAAGATTTTTCATTTCCTACCCTTCAAATTTCCAGCCGCAATCGTTGTGGTAGACCATCTGGCGGGTCATGCCGCCGTCGATGCAGATGTTTTCGCCGGTGATGAATCCGGCCTTGTCGCTTGCAAGGTAAAGCACCATGTTCGCGATATCGAGCGGGTGGCCGACGCGGCCTGCGGGCTGCTGCGTGGCATTGGGGCCTTCGTAGGTTTTGAAATCCGTGTCGATCCAGCCCGGCGAAATGGAATTCACGCGCATGCGGCCCGCAAAACTCACAGCCAGCGCATGGGTAAGGGCCGCTATCCCACCCTTCGCCGCCGTATAGCTTTCTGTTTGCGGTTGGCTCATGCGGTCGCGGCTTGAAGAAATGTTTATAATGCTCGCGCCCACCCCGAAATGCGGCGCGAAAAGTTTCGCGAGGTAGAACGGGGCCGTCACACCGACCGCCAGCGCGTAGCTGAATTCCTCGTAGCTACATTCGTCAATGCCCTTCATTAGCGGAAGCGCGTTGTTTACCAGCACATCCACGTGCCCGTACTTTTCAATCACGAACTGCGCAAACTTTTCGAGGACTTCCTTCTTGGAGAGGTCCCCCACAAAGCAGGGATTCTCGCGGATGTCGATGTAGGCGACCTTCGCCCCCTCTTTCTTGAATTCACTCACGACAGTAGCGCCGATTCCGTGCGCCCCGACCGTCACCACGACCACTTTATTTTCAAACGATTTCATGTAGGTAAATATACACTAAAACGCACCAAGTCGCACACAAACGCCAACTTTTCCACAGGCCGGACAAGCATCAACACAAGCTCTCCGCAGGAACTATCATCGAAAAAATTTTCTATATTTACCCCCGGGTAGCGGATGACCGCCGGCAGCGATGCTGGAGGAAAGTCCGGGCACCACAGGGCAGGATGCTGGATAACGTCCAGGCGCAGAAACGCGACAGACAGTGCAACAGAAAGCAAACCGCCAGGTCCGGGCGCAAGTCCGGGCAAGGTAAGGGTGAAACGGCGAGGTAAGAGCTCACCGCATTCCTGGCGACAGGGATGGCACGGTAAACCTCATCCGGTGCAAGACCAAGCAGGATTCCGTCCGCAAGGACCGGCTGCGGCCCGCAGCTGTTGGATATCCGGGTAGGTCGCTTGAGGCGGTCGGTAACGGCTGGCCCAGAGAGATGGTCATCGCCTCGAGATTACATCAAAGGGTACAGAACCCGGCTTATAACTACCCTAAAATGAAGGCCCCCGCGATGAACGGGGGCCTTCTCCTTATAATGACCGCTCGGACTAGATTCTCGCTATCAAGTGCAGGGCTGGTCCTCGCTCTCGCCTTCACAGCCGATTAATATCGGCTGCTACGGCTCACGATGACCGCTTGGAACTACGTCAACCTACGACCCGCAGGCGCCGTACTTGCCAATCTTGAAAATCTTGATACTGTTGACAGCGCCGGTCGGGCAGTATATCGAGTTTTCAAATGCACAGGAGACACCCGACTCATCGTTGGAATACTTGAAGTGGATAGCCTCGACACTGGCAATAGCTTGGCTAAACGAGGGATAAGAAGTCGACCATGAGGGCTGACCAAAAGCAGTCGCACTGAACTTAAGGTTCACCGTCTTCATGTTTGCGCTGAGCAACGGAGCATACCAAGAACTGGACCCATCAAGCGAACTCTTCAAGGTGAGTTCCAAGGGGTCTGTAGCAGAATAGGTAACACATATTCCTTCCCAATCAGACATATCTACAGTACCCCCTGCAGGAGCCATATTGAATCCGATGGCACCATACGGATACGGGTCGGGAGCCATGTAAGAACTTGTGCCCGAGCCTACCCTAGACCAATTCTTGTAGACCAGGTCTATTTCCGCATCGACATAACCCATCTCATAATCCAGAAACACCATAGAAGAACCCTTGTCCGCCTTGTCGTCAAAAGCAAACCACCAGCCGGAAGAATCCTTGGTCACAGCGTTGTCATCGAAGAAAGTGTATTCGTCGACGGTGTTGAAGAAGGTACGCACACGGTCACCGTAAGAAGATGTGTACATGATTCCGTCTTCGAAGGTCACCACCTTCTCCTTGGGGCCAGCGCTAGCAGAAGACTTGGTTGTGCTACCAGAGTCCGAAGAACCGGGCGTGGTGCCCTCGTCGCCGCCATTTGCAGGATTGGCGGCGGCCTTCATTTCGTTACAAGTCTCTACATTGAGTTCGTAGATTTCGTCAAAGGTCATAGAGCCATAGAAATCAGCATCTTCAGTAACGGTGCATTTGCCCTTGTCGTATTTGGCAGCAGCGCTGCCCTTGGCAGAGGCGTTGCACACCGCTTCGGCCGTAACATCGTCCCCAAGAGCAGACAAATCAGATGTAGAAACTACCGAGGTCAGTTCACCACCGGCAAAGACAAAAACAGTAGTAAAGGCTTCGCCATTTGCGTTTGTCTTTATCGTAACGGTCGAAGCAGTCTTGGTAACGGAACAAATGTCGTCACTATCGCCACCCTGGGAACTGCCACTCTTTCCCGAAGAACCGCTAGTGCCAGAGCTGTTGCTTGCCGGCTTTGCCGCCTCGTTTGCGGCATCGCAGGCCATCTGCTGGGCCTGCTCCAACTGGTCTATGGATCCAGGCATAAGCCCAGCCGTCGTCTTCACGGTGCACTTGCCGCCTTCAAAACTTGCTTCGGAAACCCCTTCCACATTCATGGCCTCGCAGGCAGCTTTGCCGTTGTCCCCCACATCCGTAACGGTGGACTGGGAAGCCATATTGCCGTCGTCACCAAATTCGTAAATGTTGATGGTGACCACCCCGTTCACATCGTTTTTCACGGTGAGGGTGTTTCCATTCTTGTCGACAGTGCAAACATCGCCCTGGGCGTTGGGCCCAGAACCGCTGGAATCGCTACCGCAACCCACCAGGCCAAAACCGGCTGCACACACCGCCGAAGCCAACATGATTGAGCCTCTTCTGCTTGCAATTTTCTTCATAGACATGAGAAATCTCCCTGTTGTTTATCTCTTGGCAAATATATATTCAGGAAAGCATATAGTCAACAATTTGTACCAAACATTTTGTTTTTTTGTTACAAAAAATTTACAAACATAAGCAGTTACGCCTTGAATGCACGGAAATTACATAAAAGATGACCCCGGCATCGTGGCCGGGGTGACAGTTGGGCTAAAATTCGGGGGCAGGGCCCAAGAAATTAAATATCCAGGTCGATACCTACGCCCACGCCGCGGCTTTCACGCTTGTAAGTGTTCTTGCCGTATTCCACGTCTTCTTCCCAGTCCTTATACAGGGAATGGAAATAGCCCAGGTTGAACTTGAGCCAGTCGGTAGCCCTGAAGGCAAGGCCGAAACCGAAGGTGGTATTGTCCAGAATGATGCTCATCTCGCTCAGGTATTCGTCGGAGAGGTTGTAGCGGGTCACCTGCACGCCACCGCTCAATGTCCAGCGGGTCAAGAAATCCACTTCCACGCCGTAGAGGAACTCGTCGGTATCGTCAGCATACTTTTCCTGCTTACCGGGGAGGTTCGCCTTGGAGTCGAACCAGTGGCCATAACCCAGGCTCAAGCGCAGGTTGTCCAGCAGGGAGTAGGTAAGGCCCGCGTAGATGGAGGCGGGAATGTCGTTGTCGCTCTTGACGCCGTCATCGTAGCTGTCAATGCCCACCTGGTTCACCTTGGTGTCGTTTTCCATCTCGATGGAGGTATTGTATTCAAAACGAAGGCCAAAGGAGAGGCGCTTGTAGTTGATGGCAAGAGCCGCGATGGGGGTAATGCCGTAACCCGTCTGTTCCACGTCCAGTTCCTTGTCGGAAACCTGGGCGGCCACGGCCTCAAGGGTCTTGGACTTGATCATGAGTTCTTCGGCCTGGGCAGCGTACTGTTCGGCAGCAGCCTTGCTCTGGGCGGCAGAAGCCTTGTCACCGGCAGTGGCGTACTTTTCGGCGGCGGCAGCATACTGCTCGGCGGCACCGGCGGCCTCCCCTGCCTTGCCGGCCAGGTAATCAGAAACGTTCTTGAAGGTAGAGGCGGCTTCCACCATACTGCCGTCCAGCCCGAGAATCTCGTTCTTCGGGTTCACCTTGATATTCTTCAGTGCGCCTTCGTAGTGGTTGTAGGCGTAGTTGAAGCGGGCGCCCAGGTAGATAGAGGCAAAGTCCACAATGCGGTAAGAGGCACCCAGGGCAAAGCCGAATATGTAGGAGGTTCCCTTCAAGGAAATGTCCGCATCGTAATCCGTCGTTTCGAGACCGTTCTGGGTCAGCATTCCGGGAATCTGAGCCACGGCCACGTCAAAGGAGGGGAATCCGTCCTTGTAGTTCAGGGCGCCACCGCCACCGGTGATTCCGAAATAGCCCGAAAGGGCCAGGTTGCCGCGGTGCCAGGTCACAAGGGCGCTGGGCATGGCCGGAATCTGGGCCTTGCCGCGGAACTTTTTCTCCCCACCAAACAGCGGGGATTCTGTATAGGTGTTACGGCTCTGCCAGAATGCCTGGGAGTTGAGGGAGATGTGGAAGCCGTCGGTCATGAAGGCTGTACCGGCGGGGTTGTAGTAGGGAGCGTCCGCCTCGGTAGTGGCATAGCGGGCCACATTGCGCAGATAGGCCGCGGACTGGTTGGTGTTGGTATTCAGACCGCTAGCCAAGGCCAGGGACGAAAAAGCGCCCATAAGGCCAATAATTTGGGGGAGTTTCATGAGGGGACCTTCTCTGTTTTGAGGAATTCGGCCCCAAAGTTAGAAATGAATCCCACGAATTTATCTACATTTCGCTTACTTTTTTCTAACGTGAAGAAAAATAAAAGCGTTTTGTATGTTTGGCCCGTGTCGTGGGCCCGCCCCCGTATTGGACTCGGGGGCTTCCCTCGGGTCTATTGGCGGGGCCTGCCGCCACGGCGCCTAGAACCGCCCTAGAGGGACACGAACCGCCGGAGCCCAAAGCTTACGGAAACCGCACACAAGACGACAGAAGCCACCAAGGTCACCGCAGGCAACAACAGTCCCTGCAAGAACACCTCGTGGAACATCTGCACCAGAAGGAGCAGCGGCACAATCAGGAACAGGGAAATATGGGCCGCCGCCCGCACCGTCTTCACCCGGAGCGAGAGCATCAGGGAAAAGGCCGTCGTGAGAAGCACCGCCGAAAGAGCTCCCAGGATAGAAGCCACCGCGGACACCGCAGGAATATCCGGATGGGCAAGCCAGTAGGCCGACTGGGCCAAAAGGGAGAACACCACAGGGAAAGGGAGTATGGCCAGAAGCTTGCCCCAGAAAAGTGTCGAAGGCTTTATCGGAGAAAGCTGCAAAAGCTCCAGGGAATTGCGCTCGCGCTCCCCCGCAAAGGAATCTCCGGCCAAGGGTGCCCCCATGGGCGCCATAAGGCACCCCAGCAAAAGCATCATGTAGCCTTCCATGCCCTCCATAATCTGCCCACCGTATCGCGACACGGAAATCGTCTGACTCGCCGCGAGAATCACCGGCGGGATAATGAAGGGAATCCAGAAACGCGGATCCCTAAAAATCAGGCGAAGTTCGTGTCTAAAAACGTGGAGCATGGAAAATAAGGCGAGTGGGATCTTCTAGAACTAGAATTTCCACACATCTTCGAACATAAAATAATCAAATGGCTTTATATATTTTTTTAAAAGAATATCGCTTTTCATATTGGGACGAAGATCACAATAATAAACTCCATCAAGCGGAGTCAATTTTATTGTGTATCCCTTAAAATGTCCAGACTTAAACGTTGCGTTTACTCCATATTTCGGTGCAACGCCCTTTCTTTGCACATCATTTAAAAAAATTGCAAAATGAGGTGTCTGAGAATTTGTCAAACGATTATACAAATGTTTGTCTATAAAAATTTTGTCCAATCGATCCTTACTTGTTGTTTTTACAGAACCTATCGCTTTGATTTCATCTCTATCCTTTACAACCAAGTCATGTTGATACGCCATTTCACATAAAATATCGCTACCATTTTTTACAGGAATTTTCACTATTCCCGTATCAACATCTATTCCCGCAGACAGCATAATCAATCGAACAAACCGTTCGAACAAATCCCCTGCATTTTTTCTAGCTGCATTACTTTCATTAGAGGGAAGAGCATCTAAAGCAATCCCTATAGTTTGTTGACATGTATAAACATACTGATTAAGATTTTCCCTATAACCAATTTCGTTTTTCAAATCCCTTAAATGTTTCAATGAATAGTTAAAATCCTTCCTAGCATTTCCAATTTTTTTTTCATTCAACATCAACCGACTATTTACAGGGCGACTAACATTATAATTCCCGTCCGTCTTATATTGAAAAAAATGATAATCTGGCTCGTTTTGTGCAACAATATCGGCCTGAAAACCATTTTGCATAAATTCTAGAAATTTTTCCGCAAAAGACGAAAAATCTTCAATTTTCTCAAAATATTTTTTTTCTTTTACTATATCTAGCAATTCAGACAACTTCATCGAATACTCTCCCTCCGTTGATTATTTTCACGATCAAACCGAAGCCAATAATCTAAATCATGCTTTTTTATAGAACTCAATCTCTTTTTCGCCCATGAATTATACTCAGCATTCATATCACAACCAACCCATTTTCGGCAAAGTTGTTCAGCAACAACCAATGAAGTTCCCGATCCTGAAAACGGATCCAAAATCACATCACCCGGATTACTCGAAGACAGCAGTATTTTTCTTAAAAGTTCCTCTGGTTTTTGCGTAGGGTGTTTCGTCTTTTCTTCCATACCATTGCAGGTCGTAGGAATTTCAATAACATCTTTCGGCTTTGCACCAAGTGGATGTGGCACCCAATCATTATTTCTTTGTTTGCCTTTAGAAAACTGACTAGTTACAGACTGAGGATGTGAAGGATATTTCAAGGTATGTTCATTATACGGAATCCGAACCAAATCTAAATTCATCGTATAATTCTTACTCTTGCGAAGCAATAAGATGCTTTCGTGAGAACGGCCCCAATCCTTACCTAAGTTAGCCTTATTTTTGTAATACCAAACAAGCCATTTGCACGAATTAAAATACCTCATTGAAGGATGTTTCAAATCAGCTAAAATTTCTGAAAAACCACAGATAAACAAACACCCTGTCGGCTTTAAAATCCGAGAACATTCGCTAACCCACTCCATAGACCATTGAATATAAGCCTCTTGGGATTCAAATTTATCCCAATCAGCCTTTTTTATATTATATGGGGGATCGGCAAAAACAACATCCACGCATTCACTTTTCAGCGATTTCAACCAAGCAAGACTGTCTGATTGGAAAAGAATCCCATTCCGGTAACAACAAGCAACCTGTCGTTTATCAACACATTCAAAAAGGCCGGTTACGGCGGATTCATCAATAGAGCATTCCTCCACTTTTTCCTCAGGAAAAAGCGAAAAAACATTATCCTCTTTTTTCTGAACCTTTTTTGGCATTATCACCTCGTCAACGTCTTGTACTTGATGGGCTTGGGGTTTTCCGCATCTTCGCCGAGACGCTTGCGGCGGTCGGCTTCGTATTCGCTCCAGTTGCCTTCGAACCACACCACCTTGGAATCGCCTTCGTAAGCGAGGA
>JAEDLI010000013.1 GCA_016295375.1 Fibrobacter sp.
AAACCGCTGCTTAGACTCCTCCCAACCCCTCCACACAAACTGCAGAAGCCTCATTATTCTTTTATACAATTGCAAGTATTTTATTGACCTTCGGAATTTCCGAGGCGCACAACTGCACAGGCAAAACAATCACCTTGAAAAATGGTTGGACTCTCGAAGAAGACCCAATGTATTGTGCCCCTAAAGCAAAAGACCAAACGTATAGCGCCCCTAAAGCAAAAGCAGTCAAACAAAAAAAGTCCTCCCACACAGAATTCATAAATCACGTCATGGACAATCTTTGCCTCGACTCTCAAGACGTTGAAGACTTCCAAAAAGAATTTCATTACGATCAGTACGATATAAGCATCACAGTCAAAGGTCGTTGCAACAACGGGGAAAAGCACGGGAACTTCGTCTTTTTTGAAAACGAGAAACGCTTATTCGGAATAAAATTCATAAATAATGAAGTCGTTAAAACATCTTGTACCATTAAAAAAAACATCAGCGACTTTATGGATTGTTTCCTCTACACATTAAAGAGTTACGAGGTCCTCTACACATTAAATTAGTTATGAGGAAGAATAAGTACGAAAAAAGCCCCGCCATAAGCGAGGCTTTTTCATAAGCAATTAACAGTTACTTTCTACCGTCTACTAATCTACCGTTTGCCTTCGCGTTTGTAACGCTCAATGCATTCCTGGTAGAAGTCGAAGGTCTGCTTGGCAATGGACTTCCAGCTGAACACGTCGATGGCCCGCTTGCGGCTCACCTCGCCCATCTTCTTTGCCAGTTCCGGATTTTCGAGAATCTTGTTCAGCTTGTTTGCAAAGTCCGTCTGGAACGCTTTGGGGTCTGCCGGGTCAAAGTCCGTTTCGGAGACGTGCTTCAGGGGCACCAGGAATCCGGTCTCGCCGTCCACGATAATTTCGGGAATGCCTCCCACCGCAGAGCCTACCACCGGAGTGCCGCAGCTCATGGCTTCCAGGTTAATAATACCGAAGGGCTCGTAAAGCGAAGGAGTCGCGAAAACGGTAGCGTGACTGTAAAGCACGCGAAGTTCCTCGTGAGGAACCGCTTCCTGAATCCACACCACGCCGTCGCGGGTCTTCTGCACCTCTTCGATGAGGCTCTTGCACTCGTCGGCAAGCTCGATGGTATCGGGAGCGCCGGCGCAGAGCACCACCTGGGCGCTCTTGTCGATTTGCGGAATGGCCTGGATCAGCTGGCTGATGCCCTTCTGGCGGGTAATGCGGCCCACGAACAGCACATAGGGGCGTTTCGGATCCACTCCCCACTTGGTCAAAATATCTTCATTGAAAGTCGGTGCATAAAAGTCCGGATCGATGCCGTTGTAAATCACCTTCACCCGGTCTTCGGGCACGCCGTAAAGCTTCATCACGTCCCGTTTCATGCCCTGGCTTACGGCAATCACGCCGTCGGCAGCCTCGTAAGCCGTGCGTTCAATCCAGCAGCTCATGGCATAGCCGCCATCGCCCAACTGTTCTGCCTTCCAGGGGCGGTGGGGTTCCAGCGAGTGGGTGGTGAGAATCAGCGGGCACTGCAAAAGACGACTGGCAAGCACTCCACCAAAGTGGCTATACCAAGTGTGGCAGTGAATGACGTCGATATTGTCGAGGGCTGCCGCCCACTGGAGGTTGATATCCAACGGCTTGAAAATTTTCTGGAAACGGTCGTCCTTCGGGTTCAGACCCAGCTTCCGCGAGAAACCAATCGCACGGATATTGTCCTCGTCAATATTCTGGTCGCCAAAACAGCGGGCTTCTATATGACAAAGTTTTGCTAGTTCCTGGGTCAGGAACTTGACGTGAATACCTGCACCGCCGTAAATTTCCGGCGGAAACTCGTTAGTAAGAATAGCAGCGTTCATAATTCAACAGCCAACAAAATGGGGTTAGTCTCTCATCAATAATTATATTTTTTTTTCGAAGGCAGGCAATGCCGTAAGAAAAAAGTAAAAGGGAAAACCTTACCGAGGGGCATATATGCGGGACATAAATTCCGCACGGGTCTTCTCGTCGGTCTTGAACCTGCCCAAAAGCTGGGTCGTGACCATGGTGGCACCGGGCTTTTTCACCCCGCGCATGGTCATGCACATGTGAGATGCTTCCAGTACAACAGCGACGCCCTTCGGGTTCAGTTCGTTCTGGATGAGTTCCGCAATCTGGCGGGTCATGCGTTCCTGGATTTGGGGGAAGCGAGCATAGAATTCAACAACGCGCGGGATCTTGGAAAGGCCCACCACGCAGTCACCCGGAATGTAGGCCACATGGGCCTTGCCCGTAAACGGTAAAAAATGGTGCTCGCACATACTGGCAAACTCGATATCCGGCACGATAATCATCTCGTCGTACTTTTCGTGGAAGCGAGTCTTCAAGATATCTTCGGCTTTCATTTCACCCGAAAGTCCCGTCATGAGTTCGGCGTACATCTTCGCCACACGATGGGGCGTTTCCAGCAATCCTTCGCGGTTCGGATCCTCACCCATGCCGGTGAGGATCATCCGGAAGCCATCTTCCATTTGCTTAAGGTTCATAAGACAAATTATTCCAGGTCTTACAGCACGCCGTGGCAGGTGCGGCTGATGACGTCGTCCTGCTGTTCCTTAGTCAGAGACAGGAACTTGACAGCGTAGCCGGAAACGCGGATGGTGAAGTTCGCGTATTCGGGCTTTTCCGGGTGCGCCTGGGCGTCCAGCAGCTTTTCCACGCCGAACACGTTCACGTTCAGGTGGTGTGCACCTTGGGCGAAGTAGCCGTCCATCACGGTCACTAGCTTCTGGGCGCGTTCGTCGTCGCTATGGCCAAGAGCATTCGGGCTGATGGTCTGGGTGTTGCTGATGCCGTCCAGCGCGTATTCGTAGGGGAGCTTCGCGACAGAGTTGAGGGAAGCGAGGAGCCCGTTCTTTTCGGCGCCGTAGCTCGGGTTTGCACCGGGAGCGAAGGGGGCGTTTGCCGGGCGGCCGTCGGGGAGCGCGCCGGTGGCCTTGCCGTAAACGACGTTGCTCGTAATCGTAAGGATAGAAGTCGTGGGTTCGGCGTTACGGTAGGTGTGGTGCTTCTTGATCTTCGCGATGAATTCCTTCAACAGCCACACGGCGATTTCGTCGGCGCGGTCGTCGTCATTGCCGTACTTGGGGAAATCTCCCTTCACCACGAAGTCCTTGGCAAGACCGTCGTCACCGCGGACCACCTCCACCTTCGCGTACTTGATGGCAGAAAGGCTATCTACTACATGGCTGAAGCCAGCGATACCTGTTGCAAACGTGCGGCGCACATCGGTATCGATGAGGGCGAGTTCTGCGGCTTCGTAGTAGTACTTGTCATGCATGTAGTGGATCAGGTTCAGCGTGTTCACGTAGATACCCGCGAGCCATTCCAGCATGATGTCGTACTTGTGCATTACTTCGTCGTAGTCCAGGAATTCGCTGGTAATCGGTGCAAGTTCCGGGCCAATCTGCATGCCGGGCACCAGGCCGCCCTTTTCGTCCTTGCCGCCGTTGATGGCGTAGAGGAGGGCTTTGGCGAGGTTCGCACGGGCGCCGAAGAACTGCATTTCCTTGCCGGTCTGCGTTGCAGAAACACAGCAACAGATGCTGTAGTCGTCACCCCAGATGGGTCGCATCACGTCGTCGTTTTCGTACTGGATGGAACTAGTCGTCACGGAAATGTAGGCGGCGTATTCCTTGAAGTTTTCGGGCAGGCGCTTGGTGTAGAGCACCGTGAGGTTCGGCTCCGGAGAAGGGCCCATGTTTTCCAGAGTGTGCAAGAAGCGAAAATCGTTCTTGGTGACCATGGAACGACCGTCTTGGCCCATGCCGCCCACTTCGAGGGTGGCCCACACCGGGTCGCCGCTGAAGAGCTGGTTGTAGCTTTCGATACGGGCGAACTTGACCATGCGGAACTTCATGACCATGTGGTCCACCAGTTCCTGGGCTTCGCTTTCGGTGAGAGTGCCGTTCTTGAGGTCGCGTTCGATATAAATGTCGAGGAAGGTCGAAATACGGCCCACGCTCATGGCGGCGCCGTTCTGGGTCTTGATGGCAGAGAGGTAGCCGAAATAGAGCCACTGGAAGGCTTCCTTTGCGTTGGTGGCCGGCTTCGAAATATCGAAACCGTAGCTGGCGGCCATCACCTTCATTTGCTGCAGGGCGCGAATCTGTTCGGCCACTTCTTCGCGAAGGCGGATCACGTCGTCGGTCATGGTGCCGTCGCCTACGTGGGCGAGGTCGTTCTGCTTCTGCTTGATGATATAGTCAATACCGTAAAGGGCCACACGGCGGTAGTCGCCTACGATACGTCCGCGACCGTAGGTGTCGGGGAGGCCGGTGAGTAGGTGGGCCTTGCGGACGGCGCGGATTTCGGGAGTGTAGCAGTCGAATACGCCCTGGTTGTGGGTCTTGTGGTATTCGGTAAAGATCTTGTGGAGGTCGGCGTTGGGTTTGTAGCCGTACTGCTGGCAAGCTTCTTCGGCCATCTTGATGCCGCCGAAGGGCATGAAGGCGCGCTTCAGGGGCTTGTCGGTTTGCAGCCCCACGACCTTTTCCAGGTCCTTGAGACGCTCGTTGATGTAGCCCGGCTTGTGGCTCGTGATGGTGGAGACGATGTCGGTGTCCATGTCCAGCACGCCGCCGTGCCTACGTTCTTCGGCCTGCAGGCTTTGCAGTTCGTCCCACAGTTTCTGGGTGGCGTCGGTCGGACCCGCGAGGAACGATTTGTCTCCGTCGTATGCCGTGTAGTTGCGCTGAATAAAGTCGCGGACGTTGATTTCGTTCTGCCAGAGTCCGCCTTCAAAGCCATTCCATGCGTTAATCATTATTCCTCTTTGCTCGCCCGAATTGCCGTAGTAGTGCGGGCTGAGACTTCTTGTTTTGTTGTTCTTTTGTGAGTTCCAATATAGCAATTGCAGGGGCCTGTTTGAACTGCCGCCGGAGGCTTGATTTTGCTTTTGTCAGACGCTGAATTATAACAAAAAAGCGTCTTTTTTGTAACCGTTTGACGGTCAATGGGTTAGTGCTCGCATAGGGCGGCGGAGGTCATGGCGAAACGGCCCGTGGCGGTTTCGCATTCGGCCCGCAGGTAGGCGTAGCCTGAACTGTGGACCGTGATGGTCTCGTTTTGGCTTGCGGCCACGAGGCTTTCGGGGCAAATTTCTTCTTTGACGGCCCATTTGCCGCCTGCAAGAATGCGGCGGCCATAGATGTGTATGTAACGGAATCCGCCGCCCAGGTCCTGAGTGCTCTGGGCGTGGAATTTTACGGAGTCGACCTCGCGATCCCACCAGAGGGCAGGGCCATCGGTGATGTAACAGTTGTCGCCTGCGAAGGCCTGCTGCAATGATTCCAGCGAGGGGGCGTTGCGGGGTGTCCCCGCAGAGGGGGTAGCGGATGCCACTGGGAGATTCGCGCTGGATTGATGGGAGATCCCCGCCTGTGCGGAGATGACAGAAGAAGGGGCCAGTGAGCCAAAAGCGACTCGTCTTAACGAGTCGTGTTGGCGAGAGCGAGGCGATCTCGTAGATTCTTCTATGCGATTGAGCCGAGCGGTCTGTGTAGCGAGGGGGAGGCTTCCCCCTTTCACGACGGTACGGACTTTTCCGAAGACGTGGTGACGGTTGTTCCCTAGGGAGAAAAGCGGCAGGCGCACGAAGGTGGTGTCGTTTAGGTCGCCGTGGGCGTCGTTTCCGCCGATGGGGAGTAGGAAGTTTCCTTTGCCTAGCTCGTCGATCCACCAGGCGCGACCCAGTTTAAATCCTTCGTCGCGGATACCGTTCCAGAACTGGATGCCGCGAACGGGGTGCTTTGCGTCTAGGTGCAGATCTGCAGTTTTCCAGTAGCCGCGCCGGAAGATGAATTTTTCAAGCGCGCCCATTTGCTGCAGGGGGTGTGCGGCAAAGCAGGGGGCGTCCGTCATTTCGAGGATGCGCCCGATGGGGAGCGTGGGCCTGTTGTTGAGCCAGTAGCGTCCGCAGTCGCCGAGGCCAGGCAGGTAGGCGCTGGGCCCGAGGGCGGTCATATGCACGTTTTCGCCTTTGCTGTTGCCTGCGGAGATTTCTTCGCCGGCGATGAGGAGCGGCTTTGCGGGGAGTGCGGCGATTTCGTCTTTCAGGTTCTGGAAACGCGCCGATGCCGAAGGAGCTTCCTTGGTGTAGTCCTCGACGGTGAAGGCGAAATCGTAGGCGTGGTCCGTAAAGTTCACGAAGTCAAGTCCTACGGCCTCTGCCGCCTGCTGCATCACGGCGGGACTTGCGCCGTATTCCACGTGGTCTGCCGAGTAGTAGGTGTGGCAGTGCATTTCGCCGGCGGCATATCCTTCGGGTTTGGGAAGCTCGTGCCGGAGCACCTGGATTTTTAGCGGCGATGGTTTCAGACCCGGAAAGTTCCAGCGATGGAAGGTTCGTTCCTTGCCGTTGCGGCACGCAACGACTTTCGGGAAAATCTCGTAGAGGCCGGGTTCCAGCGCACCGATTCCTACGGGAAAAAAGTGGAAAGGCTGGTCCGCTTTCAGGTCCAGGTTGTCAAAACGCCTAGTTTCGTCGGGGCTGTTTTCGTCCAGGCGCCGGAATGAAATTTCTAGGCTCTTGACGGTGGCCGGGAACCGGTGGGCGTCCCGCACCACAATCCACAGCAGGGGCGTTTTGCCTGGCACAAACTGGAACGGTGCGTCCGTGAAAATTTCGGGCCAGGGCCTGTATAGCAGGGACCAGGGTAACCTGAACTTGAAGTGTGTTTCCGCGTAGCGGAGCTTTTCGCCGGGCAGGATACTCATGGCCTACTCCGGCCGAGCTTCGGCGCTTGGGCGTGCAGGTTGCTCACTTTTTTTGCTTGCGGGTGGAGCTGCCTGTTCGTTCACTTTTGCAGGCTCGCTTGCAGGTTGTTTTGTCTCCGGAGTCGTCTGCTGTTTTTCGGCGCTTGATGGTGCGGCGCTGTCCTTTGTAACGATGGTCGCGCTTTCCTTGCCTGCAGCCGAACCGTCCTTTGCGACGGTGGCGCTTTTTACACCTGCCGAATCGGCTGTCGCGCCGTCCTTACCCACAGTTTTGCTGCTGTCCCCTGCAACAACGGTGCTGTCCGTCGTAGCCGTGCTGTCTTCTATAACCACGGGCCTGCTCCAGGCGCCAAAGCTTACGCGGATTTGCAGTTGGATTCCACCGATGTTCCACTTGGCCTTTTCTTCGGGGCCGTCGGGCACGATGTCGGCATACTGCTTTTTGGACTTGACCGAAATGTAGCTGTAACCCAGGTCGCCATAAACGTACAGGCTTTTCCAGTTGAACAGCAGGTAGCCGATGCTGAGCCCGAATCCGGAGCCGTAGTAAGGGGTTTCTGCGGCGAGCTTGCCCCAGCTGGTGTAAATTTCGGTGTGGGGGAGTGTCCAGTACCAACGCAAGGCGATACTGAAAAGGCTCTCGTTACTGAGGGACATCAGGTTCCCAGGAATGGCGAACCGGTATTCCAGAAAAAGCGGGAACCCCTGGATGGTATAGCTGTAGTGGTGGGAGCGGTTGTTCTGGTCTACAAGTACGACGGCTTCGTTGTCGTGAATGTAACCTGCGCCTATACTTACGAAATGGTCCTGCCGCAGCTGGAACTGCAGCCCCGCATAAATCGGAAAGCAGAAATTCACCTTCTGAAAGTCCTGCTTGGCCACGTTGGCGCTGTCCCGCTTGTCTAGGGCCTGAGTCAGGAATTCGTGATGAATTGTGTCGATAGCGTCTTGAAAGTATTCCCGCTGGTCAAAGCTGAGAAAGGAAATCCCCGGCTGCAAAAATAGGGCGATTCTGGAATTGTCGTGAATGTCCGTGCTGTTTTCGGTTTCCGCAAGGGATGTTACCGTAAGCACAAATGCAAGACACAGAATCTTTTTTGCAAGGGAAACCATAAGGCTAGTTTGTCATTTCCTTGTCTTCTTTGTCTTCTTTCTTTTTCTTGGAATCTTTTTTCATGCGCTTTTCGAAATCTTTTTCGGCGCTAGCAATATTCTTTTCGTTTTTCTTGAAGATCTTTTCCATGTCGTCGTCATCCGCGAATTCGCCCCGCATCATGGTGAGGTAATCGCGGGCGGGTTCAAACTGGTCCAGCTCTATGTAAGAATCCACGATAATCTTGAAGGCGTCCTTGCGACGCTTGCTCACTGTGTATTTTTCTAGGAACTCCTTGAGATAGATGACGGCGGCCTGGTACTTGTCCATGCGGTAATAGAGCCGAGCGGTCTGGAATTCCTTTTCGGCCATACGTTCTACCAGTAGTCCGTAATAGTAGTTGATGGAATCCTTGAGGGGGGAGTCAGGGTAGTTGGACAGATAGCGCTCAAAGTCCCTCATGGCAGTGGTAGTGTTAGATTCGTCTCGGGCCACCTTGAACTCTATGTTGAAAGAGGAAATGGCCTTGCGGAACTCTGCGGTCTCGATAAAGGGTGAGCCCGGGAAATTCAAGACAAAGGAACCGTACTCGCCACGGGCTTCAATCCATTCTTCCAGGTTGAAATAGCTTTCGGCCAGCAGGAACTGACTCTGTTCCATGTAGCCCGTGCCCGCGCAGAGGCTGAGGATTTCTTCTAGCTTGTCTTGGGCCCTGCCGTATTTTTGTTTTTTGAAAAGTTCTTCGGCTGCTACGTACTTGTTCTTGCAGAATTCAGCATGGCTTACTTTCCCGCGGTCCGAGGAGCACGCGCTAAGTCCGATGGCCAGGGCAAAAAGGCAGAGTATTGGGGCTGACTTTTGAAAAAGGTTCATTTTTTTTCTTTGGTTAATTCTAATTTTCAGCTATCAAATTAGAAAAAAGAAATTCACCGGAAAAATGATTTTAGTCCGTTATGTCTTGAAAGAGCAGATAGGCCCCTTTTTGGCGGCTCTTTTCGGCATCACGTTTTTGTTCGTGGTGGACTTTTTGGTGAAGATTCTGGACAATGTGCTTTCCAAGGGGCTTCCGGCTTCTACGGTTCTGGAAATTTTCGTGCTGAACCTGGCCTGGATGCTTTCGCTGTCTATCCCCATGGCGGTACTTGTAGCCTGCCTTATGTCTTTTGGCAGGCTTTCCGGGGACCAGGAGATTACGGCGGTAAAGGCGGCGGGAATGTCCCCACTCTCCCTGATGCGCCCAGTGATGCTTGTGGCCATGCTCATAGCGGTACTCATGGTGCTGTTCAACAACTGGGTACTGCCCGAGGCGAACCACCGCTCCGTTGAACTGATGAATGCCGTTTCTAGAAAGAAACCCCACGTGTTTATCGACGAAGGCCGCCTGATAACCCAGTTTCCCGATGTACAGCTGTGGGTGAGCCGCATCGACCAGGTGTCGGGAACGCTGTACGGGATTCAGGTGTACGAAATGGAACGTCGCGGAGCCCCCCGTATTGTTTACGCCGACAGTGCCACTCTTGACTATGTGGACAACGGGGCGACCCTCATGTTCAAGCTCCGGAGCGGCGAGACCCACATGGTGGATCCGGACAATCCCGAAAACTATTTCCGCATCAGGTTCTATTCCCAGGACCTGGCTATGGAGAACGTGGACGACCGTCTGGAGCGCCGTAGCCGCAGTTACCGAAGCGACCGCGAGATGCCTGTAGAAATGATGATGGACGTTGTGGAAGAGGCTAGGCACAATTACGATTCTTTGGCAAACTACGCCAAGGAGACAAGACTTTCCTCGCTTATGGCTACATGTCGTCTGGTTGAAAGCGACAGTATTGTTCCCGACAGTTCTCGCAAGGCCATCGAAGATGACGCGCTACGTCGCTCCAGGATGTTTTCGAGGGTTCGTGCTCAGGAGCAGGGCGTGCTGCGTACCACGGAACGCCTGCGGGGCCGTATGGAAGTGGAAGAAAAGCGCCAGGCCCAGTACCTGGTCGAAATTCACAAGAAGTTCAGCACTTCCTTTGCCTGTTTCATCTTTGTACTTATCGGCGCTCCCCTCGGGATTATGGCCCGCAAGGGCGGTATCGGCACGGGCATCCTCTATAGCCTCGCCTTCTTTGTCATTTACTGGATTTGCCTGATTGGCGGCGAAAACCTGGCGGACCGCCTGATTATTTCGCCGGAGCTTGCCATGTGGGCTTCCAACATCATTATTGGCGCATTCGGTATTTTCATCACGGTGGCCATGGTCCGTGACCGCTTCTCCGGAGATTCCAAGTTTTTCAGGGCGGTTCGTGCCGTGGGCGGGTTCTTCAAGAAATTCACGAAGAGGTTGGGATGAAGTTTTCCCGCTATCTCATACGCAATTTCTTGAAGATGTTCCTCATCGTGGTGGTGGGCGCTATCTTCATGTTCGTGGTGATTGACTTTGTGGGTAACATCAAGACCTGGCTCGCCCGCGATGTGCAGTCGGTGTACGATTACTACATCAGCTACCTGCCCTACATTCTTTACCTGATTACGCCGGTGGCGCTGTTTATCGCAGTTCTTGCTTCTGTGGGCAACATGACCCGCCACCTGGAAATGAGCGCCATGCAGAGTTCGGGACAGAACCCCTTCCGCACGCTGATGCCCGTATTTGTTTTTGGCATATTGGTCTCTCTTGGTGCCTATGAGATGAGCGAGCTTTGGTTGCCCGACGCAAACCACAAGCGCTTGGAAATCATGGAGACCAACGCCCAGAAAAAGAAAAACCCGAGAATCAAGGAAAAGAGCAATTTTACCTTTATCGACAGCGAACGGGCCAGCTGGTTCTTTAGGCACTATTCCGGCGACAGGAAACTGGGGCGCGACGTGGTGCTGCTTTTGCGGGACCAGGGGCACCTGGTGGAGCGTTTTGACGCCAAGACCGTGACCTGGGCCGAAGAAGAAGGCATCGGCTACTGGCTTTTCGAACGGGGCCATCATAGAATTTTCAGTAAGGATGGCTCCGTGACGGTGCTTCCCTTTACCAAGGAAAAACTGGTGGACAAGGTCAGCACCCGCCCCGAAGACCTGATCAACGAGCGGCAGGTTCCCGACGAGATGGACTCCAAGATGGTCCTCAAGCGTATCGAGGTGCTGAAACGCTCCGGCGAAGACACCCGTGCCATGGAGACTGCCCTGTACTTTAAGCGGTCTGCCCACTGGATGAACCTGATTGTGCTTTTGATCGGTGCTGCCCTCTGCCACCGTTATACCCGCTCCGGAGGGCTTTCCCAGAAATTCGGTATTGGCCTGCTGCTTGTTTTTAGCTATTATATCTTGGAACGGATTGGACTGAAAATGGGCGAGAATGGAGCCCTTTCCCCCTTCATGGGTGCCTGGATAAGCCACCTGGTGTTTGGGGCTTTGGCTTCTACCATGTTGTACCGCTCGTTTAGGCTGTAGAGGTTTTTGAATGTTGGTGGCATGTGTGTTGTTTTTTGTGGCGGGGCTTTTTTTAGGCACCGCATTCCAGGGAGGGATGTTCCTGTTCTTTATCCCTGTGGCAGGTATTGCCGTAGCCCTCGGTTATATTAACCTGCCCCGTATTCCTGGCAGCAAGACGGCGAGCCTTCCGGTGGTGACCCGTGCTATGCGGGCGACAGGCCTTGCCCCTGCGGTGACTCCGGAACTTCGGAACTCCATCAAGGATGAATCTTCTGAATTCAACGAACCCAATTCTACTCTGAAGGTGAATCAGGTCTGGGCCCGTGCAAACGCCGATGTGAACAAGTCCATGACCGATTTGCTCCACGGGCTAAAAAGGGTCATTCCCAATGTCCACTCTTTGGTCATTTTCTCTTCATTGAACAGCAACAAGGAATGGGGGATCCGGGTCTATAGTGCAGACCCCAGTGTTCAGATAGCTTCCGATGTAAAGGTGACTGAAACTTCTGGGCTTATCGGACAGCTTTTCAACATCGATGTAGAACGCCTGCTGGAAGGTGACCTTTCCGGCGGAAAGGCGCTGCTGTACTATATTGACAATCCCATGATCAAGTCCCTTGCTGCGGTACCCATTTTGGACCAGGGCAAGAACCGCATTGGCGCCCTGGTGATAGATTCGCTGTACCCCAACGCCTTCAACCAATCGACGGTCCAGGCCCTTACCCACATCGCAAGCACCTTGTTTGCTCTCTACTACAAGTCCTTTGTTTCGGCTAAGAACTTTATCGGCCAGCACCAGTTCAGCATTCTGTACAGCTACCAGCACAAGTTTTTCCAGACCATGTCCGTCAAGGACATTTACAACCAGATTTTCGACTACGTCAAGCAGAATATTCCTTACGACCGCATGATGCTTTTGGCCCTGGACAAGCAGGACCAGGTGGATACCCACAAGGAACGTGAAGGCCATGTGGTCTGCGCCGACGGTATCGACAGCGAACAGTTCCAGAATAAAAAGTTCACCCTTTCGGACAAGGGCCTTGCGGTGTTGGCGCTTTTCCAGAAACGTCCCGTAGAACGGTTCTTCAGTTCTAGCTCCAGCCAGTACATTCCCCGTATAGACAACCGCGAAAACAAGAACCTGGATTTCCGCCAGCTGTTCGTGATGCCCATTTCTACGGACAACAATGCGGGTCAGGCGGAACTGGCGATCTGCCTTGAGAGCAGAACCTCCGGTCGTTACACCGAACACGAAATGCAGCTTTTGAAGGCCTTTGCCGGAGTGGCGGGATTTGCCTATGCCAGGGCAAGCCAGTATGAGACCAAGAAAGACGAGGCTACTCGCGACGGCATGACAGGCCTTTTGAACAAGCGGACCCTGCCCGACGCCCTGCGCACCGAAAAGATTCGTGCCGACAGACGCCAGTACAATATCGGCGTGCTGATGATGGACATCGACCATTTCAAGAGCGTGAACGATACCTATGGTCACGGCGTGGGCGACATGGTGATCATCGGGATTGCAAAGACCCTGCTCAAGGAAGTTCGCAAGGATATTGACGTGGTGGCCCGCTACGGCGGCGAAGAACTTGTGGTGGGCCTTGTAGATACCACGCCCGAAGGCATGATGGAAACGGCGGAGCGCATCCGCAAGGCCGTGCTGGATTTGGAATTCGAAGTACACCAGGCCACGCCTCTCCGGGTGAGCATCAGTATCGGTGCGTTCCTCGTGACTCCGGAATTCAAGGACAACATGATGAAGGCCGTGAACTTTGCGGACCAGGCCCTGTACAAGGCCAAGGAAGGCGGCCGTAACCAGGTTATCCAATACACAGAAACGGCCTAGAGCCGCTTGACTAGGGGGGGCGATTTTGTTCACTGTTTTGGATTGGGCGGTTCTTGCCGCGTACCTTTTAGTTTCCCTGTTTATCGGCCTCTGGGTCTCCCGTGGCAACAAGAACCTCAAGGAATACATGTTCGGTGGCGGGTCCATGCCTTGGATTGCCGTAGGCATAAGCCTTATCGCCACCTCCGTCAGTGCCACCACCTTCTTGGGTGCTCCTGCCGATGTCTATGGCGACAACATGACCTTCCTCATGTTCCAGATAGGGGCGCTCCTCAGCATCGTGGTGGTGGGATTCGTGTTTATCCCCAGGTTCCGCACGTCCGGAATCAACAGTGCCTATGAGCTTTTCGAAGTCCGTTTCGGCTCTAAGGCGGTGCGCCGTCTGGCGGCGGTTTTCTACTGCATGCACCTGCTGCTTCGCACGGGAATCTTGCTGTACGCCCCTTCGCTGGTGCTGGCCCAGATTTTGCATATCGACTTGAAACTTGCCATTGTGGTGTCTGCGGCGGTGGCCATTTTTTACACCTGGTTCGGCGGCATCAAGGCGGTCATCTGGACCGACGTGATGCAGTTCTGCGTTTTCTTTGGCGGCGGCGTCT
Source organism: Fibrobacter sp. (assembly GCA_016295375.1). Lineage (GTDB taxonomy): Bacteria > Fibrobacterota > Fibrobacteria > Fibrobacterales > Fibrobacteraceae > Fibrobacter. Next base: position 13,714 of record JAEDLI010000013.1, read on the forward strand.
TGGTGCTGGTTTTAATCGCCAATGCAGTGGGCGGTTTCGGTGAGATGGCGGCCCTTGCAAGCGAGGCGGGTAAGACCAAGTGGTGGGATGCCAGTTTCGATATTTCTAACGCCCGGACCTTGGTGTCGGCGGGCTTTGCCTATGCCGTTCTAGAAATCGCCATTCGCGGTTGCGACCAGCAGTTCGTGCAACGCTACCTGAGCTGCAAAGACGTGAAGGCGGCCAACCGCTCCAGCGTACTCTCCATGGTGCTTGGCTGTGCCGTTTCCATATTGTTCTACTGGGTGGGTGCCGCCCTGTTCGTTTACTACAAGATTTCCAAGGTGGCGGCCTTGCCCGATGGCCTTGGCCAGAACGACGTGTTCCCTTACTTTATCGTGAACGGGCTCCCCGTGGGAGTGACCGGCCTCATTGTGGCGGCCATCTGTGCGGCTGCCATGAGCAGCCTTTCGGGAGCTATCAATTCCCTCAGCAACACCTCGGAGCACGACTTCTTGGGTTGGGGCGAATCCGAAGGGATTGGCGGTCTCAAGCGGGCGAAAATCTGGACGGTGGTCTGGGGCGTGCTGGGCGTGTTCTTTGCGCTGTTTGCCGCCACCCAGCAAGGCAGCCTCCTCAAGAACGCCATCTTCTTTACAGGGCTCTTTACCGGACCACTTCTCGGCATGTTCCTGCTCGCCTTCTTTGTGAAGGGTTTGCGCAGTTGGCAGGTAATTGCGGCCGTACTTTGCGGCATGGCAAGCCTGGTGCTTATCCAGGGGATTCCCGCCTTTGGCGTACCTGCGGTATTGGGCGGTATATTCAGCTGGCCCTGGATGCCCTTTATCAGCATGACTACCACCATCCTGGTGGCGCTGGTGCTGAAGCTTGTGCCCTGTAGGTGCAAATAGGTCAATTTAATTCCGGACACAGTATTTTTTGACGTTTTCGCTCAGCTGTTTGTTGCAAACAAAAAAGGCCGCACTTTCGTGCGAGCCTTTTTTAGGATCTAGGATTTAGAGATTAGGATTTAGCGATTTCGGGTGTAAAACTTTTTCAGTCCCTAGCCCCTAATCTCTAGTCTCTAAACTTCACCTGCTTGGAGCCGGCCACCACTTCGCCGACCTGTACCCACTTTTCGCCCTTGGCTTCCAGGTGGGCGGTAACCTCGGCCTTGTCAGAGGGGTCGATGAAGATGAGCATGCCCATACCCATGTTGAAGGTATTGTACATCTCGTCTTTTTCCACGGAACCGGCCTGCTGGATGAGCTTGAAGATCATCGGCGGGTCCCAAGTGGTACGGTCGATAATCACGTCCACGTTGTCCGGGAGGATACGGGGAATGTTGCCCTGATAGCCCGAACCGGTAATGTGGGCGAGGCCCTGGATAATCTTCTTGTTGCAAAGATCGATGAGGCTCGGGTAGTAGCTCCTGTGCGGCATGGCGAGAGCTTCGCCGATGGTCTTGTCCATTCCGTCAACGAGAGTGTCCACCTTGTAGCCGGCCACGTCGAACAGCACCTTGCGGGCCAGGGAATAGCCGTTTGTATGTAATCCGGTAGAAGGCAGACCGAGAATAATGGTACCCGGCTTGATCTTCTTGCCGTCGATAATGTTTTCACGTTCCACCACGCCCACGATAGTGCCGGAGATGTCGTAGTCGCCCGGACCGTAGAAGCCCGGCATTTCGGCAGTTTCGCCACCGATGAGTACCAGGTCGTTTTCGCGGCAGGCCTTGGCCATGCCGGCCACCAGCTTGTCCATCACGCCCGGTTCCAGACGGCCCGTAGCCACATAGTCCAAGAAGAACAGCGGACGCGCACCCTGCACCAAAATGTCGTCGCAGCAGTGGTTCACGATGTCCTGACCCGGCAGTTCGTGAGTGCCCATCTCAATGTCGACCTTGAGCTTGGTGCCCACGCCGTCTACGGAACTCACGAGGACGGGGTCCTTCATGCCCAGGTGGTTCAGCGTAAACAGGCCGCCGAAGTTGCCCACGTCGCCCAAAACGCCTTGGTTGAATGTAGTACGTACGGATTTCTTCACACCGACCATGGCTTCGTCAGCTCTGGCCAGGGAAACTCCTGCGTCTGCGTAATTCATCTTTTTTCCTTTGCCCTAGAGTCGGGCACTGTGTTCGCCCGTTTTACTGGGCACTTTGTTTTTCATCAATATTTCTGAGAGCATCCAGGATGAGGCTCGTGGTGTCGGACATCTGGTTGATGTTCACGGTGTCCGGCATCAGGTGGGTATCCAGCTTGAACAGCGTGTCGTCACCCCAGGAGAGCAGCTTTTCCAAGGCATCCGGCCCCGCCAGTTTGCCGCACTTGGCGCAGCAGATACGGCCGTCCTGGAAGGCGATAAATCCCTTTCCTTCGCCGCTTTCGAAAATAACGGTTCCTGTAATGCGGCTCTTTTCCATGGTCTGCGCAAAATCGATAAAGGGTAGCACCCTTCCCGAAGCCAGCAGAGAAAGCCTTTCAAATTCGTCGATGGCCTTGTTCTTGGCCCGAAGACGCCCCGCCACCACCTTGTACAGGTACACCATGATGCTCGGGTTCTTTTCCAGGAACGCCACGAACTCGTCGCGGGGAATAATCAGCACGGTGCAGCCGTCTTCGGCGGCAATCACCGTATTGCTGGTGGGCTCGTTACAAATGATGGACATTTCGCCGAAGCATCCGCCGCTTTCGATATAAGCCAGCACGCTATAGTGGCCGTCGGGCAGAATCTGTCCACAAATCTGGGCGCGTCCGCTCTGCAGCACGCAAAAAGCCATTCCTTCGGAATCGCCGTTGATAATAATCTCGCCGGCATCATATTCGCGAATCTGCGCGTTCAGTAACAAAAAGTCGGCGCAGTCCCTGGGGACCTGCTGCAAGAACGGCGTTCCCGATTCGTAGGACGTCGCAATCCAGTCGCCAATACCCGTATGCTGTTTCATAGTGAGTTAAAGTTAAAAATATTTCTGTACCAACGGGGTTTGGCACCGTCGGGAGCGGCGTTTTTCACGCTGTCCGCCTTTTCGGAGTCCTTAAAGGCCCCTATCGCCCAGACGAAATCATTCAGCATCTTTTCGGGCTGTGCCACCGCACTTTCGTAGAAGTCGTTTCCGCCCCCCGGCCCCTTGCGGCCGTCGTTCTGGAACACCCGCTTTTCCCTAAAGGCCTTGATGCGGGCGACGCGCGGCTCCGCCCCAAGGATTTCCTCTGCGGTGCTGAACATGCCGGGGTTTATCCAGATGTCGGCGGAATCGGCCAGCGCGATGACCTGCTCCAGGGAGAACCGCAGTTCCCTGCTGGTGTCCGCCACCCACAGGTAGCACCCGCCTGCATCTTGGATCAGTTGTGCCGTATAGCTATTGCCACCTGGAGCGTACCACACGCCGCCGTAGCTCATGCCTACAAGCACGCGCGGACAAGGTAGTTCGGAATTCGGAATTCGGAATTCCGAACTATTGGCGGGGGAAGTCTCCCCCTCGCTCCCACGTTGTTGCTCGCTACCCCCTCTAGCGGGGGACACCCCCGCAACGCCCCCGTTGCTAGACGGGAGGGTGTCATTGCGAGCCGAAGGCGAAGCAATCTCTAGTCCAGATTTGTTGAAGGAAGCAGGGTAGTCGGATTTACTTTGTTCGTAAACAGCACTGGCGAGGGAGTCCACACCGAACAGCATTCCGAACAACTTGATCCATTCGGCCTTGGCCAGGGGATGTTCCTCTTGCCACTCCGAAGTCAGCATCAGTGGGAGTCCCAGGGCCTCTATCCGCTGGTAATCGTCGTAGGCCCCGCCGGTAGCGAAGTTCATCACCAGGTCGGGTTTCAGGTCCATCAGTTTTTCCAGAGAAAGGGTGGGCCCGCTTCCCACTTCGGCTACTTCGCCCTTCTGGACCCGTTCGTAGAGCGCACTGTCGGCAATGAACTTTCCTTCGCCCACGGCGACGATGGCGCTCTCTAGCCCGAGTCGCGCCATGAAGCCCACCTGTGCCGACGACAGCGCCACCGCACGGGCCAGCGGGACCTGCAGGACGGTGGCGCCCTCCAGCCCCTTGGGAAGGGTGCCGATGGAGCTGCCCTTCGGCCTCAAGACGAACCGCTTTACCAGGGTGTCGCTCCCCACGATGGAGCGGATTTCGGCCATCTGTTCTCCGCAGGACTGCCCGATTTTGAGGTTTTTGCTGTATTGCAGAGGCGGAATCGGGGCGCAGTCCCCTGCCGTTTTTTCGGGGGTCTTCTCTTGGGAGCAGCCCATCAGGAGCATGAAGGTGGCCGCCAAAAGGGCCGTCCTCGCCCCCAGGACCGGCCCGAAAAATGTGCGTAAAGTGTTGATTTTTAACATTTTATGAATTTTTATAGACCGCAGGGCCCAAACATAATGTATTTTATATACCTAGAAATTCCTTTTGGGAGTCTTTTATGAAGACAAAAATAACCTCTTTCCTCTGGTCTGCCCTGCTGTGCGCCATGACTTTTGCGACGGGTGCCCTTGCGGATACCGAATCGGGCTTCTATGAGAAGGAACACATTCGTGGATTTATCTCTATCGGTGCCGACTACCGCGGCATGTTCTCGGAGTACCAGAAGTACGTGAACAAGACGGCCTTCTTGAACGGCTACCACAAGGACCCGACGGGCGACAGCACCAAGTATGCCGGTGAACTGAAGTACGAAACCTTCGATGACTACTACTTCGGCATGCACGTGAACATCGGTGCCCAGTACAAGCAGTTCCTCACCTGGTTCGACATCAACTTCATGCCTACCCAGACATCGGAACGCCCCAGTTCTTCTTATACCGCCACCTCCGAAGACGGCTCTACCTCTATGAAGTTCCCGCTCTACGACGTGCGCTGGTTTACCTACGGTGCAGACTGGATGTTCGGCTGGAAACTCTTTGGCGAGAATACTTTCATCAACTTGATTCCTGCCGTTGGTTTCGGTTTCAACCTCATCAATTTCCACCTGGCTTCCAACTTCGAAGTCTATGACGTGAACGACAAGTCCTCTGTCTCTATGAGGGACCGTTACTACAGCACCTTTGCTTCTACCTTCAATTCCGAACTGGAATTGCGTCTGGAATTTGGTCCCATCGCTGTGGGTGCCTACGGCGGTTACCGTTGCGTCCGTTACAACGAACTTGAAATCGAAGGCAAGAAGATCGATACCGCCTACGGCGACTACGACACCGACAATATCGGTGACACCTGGTTTGTGGGTGTGCGCCTCACCTGGATTTTCCGCAGCGAATGGCAGAAGAAGCAGGACGACAAGCTTTAATCTTTGTCCCGGTTATCGTAATTTCAGCATGTCATCCCCGCGCAGGCGGGGATCTTTCTTTTACGACACCCGGTTCATCGGTCGCCTGAACAGCTGGTCCAGGGCGTAAATGCGGGTCTCTTTTTTGCTGGGCATACGCGTGTTGATTTTGAATAAACTAATATCCGAATAGAGGGAAGGCGGGTTGTTGTTGGCCACATGCTCCATGGCGATGTAGTAGGCCGAATTATCCCGCAAGAGGCTGTCCGTTTTCCAGTGGACCCACCGGTTACATCTTTCAAAGGCGAAATTCCAGCCCAAGAGCAGCATAGGGATTCCCATTTCGCCGAGCCTGTCGGGCAGGGGCGAGTACTGCCCCTGGGTGCTGAGGAGTATCACTGCATCTACGTGCCTGTAGGTGGCAAAGGTCAGGGCGTCTTCTATCAGGGAAAGGTTCGGTGAATTGTCCTGCCCCCGTGTGGCGTAGTGAATCTGGAATCCAGCGTAGCGCAGTTCGCGCTCGAGGTTGAAAATTCCGTCATTGGTAGAGCCGTAACTTTTCGGATCCCTGTCGTGGTGGTAGTAGTGGCAGTCCATCAGGGCGTATTTCTTGGGCGGGTCGAAAAGGCGCAGGGCCTGGTCCCTGGCCCAGTTCTTGATTCCCAGAAAATCCAGGGTGGAATGGAAGGGGTGATACTTTCGGTAAAAGGTGTTGACCTTCTTGAGGGTGAAACCGTCAACGTAGAAGGCGATATGGAAAGGCTGTTTGTGATGCATTGCTACTCCTGTAATGACCGCTCGGCCTAGACTCTGGACATCTGTTCAGGGCTGGTCCGAGCTCTCGCAACCGCCTCAGATTAATATCTGAGGCTTGTTGCTCACTTATGACCGCTCGTCCTAGACTCTGGACATCTAATACCGAGGCCTGTCGTACATGTATAAAACGGAGATGCAAAACAAAAAGAGCCTGAAAATTTTCTTTACAGGCTCTTTTTTACATAAGTAGGGGAAAAGTTTACAGAATGACTATAATAGTTTCCTCTTTTTCAGGTCGTCCATGAGGGAACCGGGCATCCACTTTTCAAGCGCCTTGTATTCGGGCGCCTTCAGCTTGTCGCGCCAGGCCTGTGCGGCCTTCTGGTCGCCCTTGTCGTTGTAGATACGTATCAGGTTCAGCACGGAACACCAGTATCGGATACTCTTGCCGGTGCGCTTGAGATAACTTTCGGCACTCTGTTCGTAAATCTTGGCTGCCTCGTCGTAACGCTTGAGGCGGTAGAGCATGTCGGCCTTGATCTGGAGCATCACCGGGTGGGAGGGCGCCTTCTTCAGGCCGCGCTCCGAAAGTTTCAGCCCCGTCTCGAAGTCTTCCTTGTCGTAGTGCATCCAGATAAGCGGCGCAAGAAACAGGGGCCAGAACCGCTTGGAGACCTTGGAGGCGCTGTCCAGCACCGTGAGGTAGTGGCTCCGGTTGTCAGACTTGAAGGGAAGCCAGCTGAAACTTTGATCTACATAGTAGGCGTAGATGGCGTAGAACGCCTGGGGGTCCAGTTCCTTGGAATCTTCGAACATTTTGGCTGCGGAGCGGGTTTTCATGGCGCCCTTGATGGAATGCCCCGTCTCGCTTTGCACAAAGCCCAGTTCGAACATCTGGAGCCCTTGCCACAGGCCTTGGGCCTTGCATTTTTCCAAGCTCTCTCCCGCCTTGAAAAGGGCCGCCGTGTCGCCCAGGTCGTCGTACATGCTTATCCGCACAATGCTTTCGATGACGCAGCCCGACCCTTCGTCTTTTGCCTTGAGGCTTTGTGCCGTACTGAGGGCCGCCTTGTAGTTCAGGGCCATGGTCTCGCCTGTCGCCTTTTCAACAAGCCGTTCCAGGGAATCGGGCAGGGTGAGGCTCAGGCTTTCGGCAAAGGAAAGGGATGCAAGCAGGAGCGTTATGGTGATGGCGCGCAGTAGCATAGGGGAAAAGATAGAAATTTTAAAATCCCTTAATTTGAAGATGCGCCCACTAGCGGGAAAAGAAATTCTAGGATTTTTTTCAAGATTTTGTTTCTATAGGGTTCACTCTTATAGAATTCGTGATCTTCTCCATCAACGAAAAAAGTGTCGTGAACAACATTCTGCTTAGTTAAAACAGAATCTATGACGGCGCTTCCGTAAAATGTTGGGCTGTCGAATTCTAATTGAAATGCTGTCGCAACGGTCTTGTATCCAAAGGCGTCGCTGTTTTTCGCTTTAACTGAATCCAGATTTAGCATAGGGCCTTTTTGAAAGGGAATAATTCTATCTGCAGTTCCGTGTATTAACAATACTGGAATTGATATATTTTTGATTTGTTCTTTGTCTATTACCGCTCCCCACAGAGAAACTATGGCCTGTGGCGATAAATTATTTCTTTCGCATACTGATTGTAAAGCAAGTATTGCTCCCGAACTATTTCCGATAACAAAAATTTTTTCAGAATCTATCCTATGCCTATCTGCATTTGCTCTGAAATACTGGATGGCGTTCTGTATATCTTGAACGCCCCATTGGATAGCTCTTTTGATTTCTAGACTGTCAATAATCAATTTATTACGTTGAGATTTTTTTATGGCAAGCCCAATCCGATAATTTAATGCTGCCACATTATAGCCTCGTGAGGCTAAAGAATCACAATATGCAGTAATAGGTTCATTAGAATCACCTTTGTTTCCAGATACAAATGCCCCGCCATGTACAACTATAATTAGTGGGCGATTGTTCAGTGTGTCATTTTTAGGTTGGTAAAAGTCAAATTGTAAATCGCGACGGGTGGTTTCATTTGAGTTTTGATAGAAATAGAGCGTCGGTGCAATCTCTGATTCCATCTTTAATCCTGAAACTAGAGCGGTTATAGCGTGCTTCTTTGCTAAGAAAGGCGCATCTTTTGCATAGACGAGATTACTTGTTTTTGAAACCTCAAAAATGGGGTCAAAATATCGCGTAGCACCTACGACAAATGAGGTGCTAAAAAGCAGCATGACGAATAAGACTCGGATACGCATTACTCAAGTTTACGGACAAGACGCAAACCTTTAAAACCAACCCAGCCAGAGTTGTTTTTCGCTGATTTTCGTCTGCATTTGTATTTTCCAATAAATTTGCAGGCTTCTCCTATATCGATGTTAGTATCATCGTATGCACCGCAATTATATCGAATTGTAACCCAATTTTTTTCGGCGTTTTCTAAATATATCTCTTCTGCATTTCCATAGATATCGTATAATCTATATTGGTTTGGTTGGTACTGTTTTACTGGATAAACGCCCCATTCGTCAATGCCGCATTTTGTGTTCATGTATTTTGATAACTCTACAGGATTGGCGCTATCTCCCCAAAAAAATATAGAGGGTTGCCCACCCTGTTGTAGAACTTTTAATTCCATTTTCATTGGGTATCTATATCCATTTGCAGATGTATCAAAAACATCTACATACCAATCACTACGATTTTGTTTGTATAAAATTTTTGTGGTGTCAATGGAATCTTTTGGAATAGTTGTGTATATATTCCTTAACCCATCATTTTCAGATCTCCATTGAAGGTAATGATAGATGTCAGCGTCAACTTCAAGAGGGTAATTTAATAAGAGAATGGAATCTTTTTCGGGATAATATTCAAAGTCTAATGCAAGTGGATTGTGAGATTTCCCATTTTTTAACCATAGCGCATCCTTTATTCGTAATTCTGTTTTATCGACAATCAAATCTTGTTTTAATTGAATAATTTTATATTTAGATTCCTTATTAGGGCGACCATAATAGTCTTTGGCATGGTCATCCCATATCTTATAACTGTTTTTTGTAAGTTCTATTATCACTTGATTTACGAGAATCCAGCTAGAATCAGCTTCGGTTAAATCACTTAAGTTCCGAGAATACAAAACCAAAATGCTACGTGTATATGGAGAACCATCTACATATACACAATTCGTGGAATCTATATGTGCTGAACCATTAACTATCCAAGTTCCATTTCCAGAATTAAAATTTTTCTCTGGACAAAGTTTTACTCCTTGATTCCAATCCACCTCGTACCAACGCTTTTTTCCTTTTTGTTTTTTTGGCGCTATTTCATTGAAGCTAGAATTATATAATCCATTCTCCTTTAGGCTAGATGCTACAAAGTATTTTTTTATTCCTTTTTGAATTCGAAGGTCTTTCAATGAGGACATATTGGACCTTTTTTCAATGCAATTTCCCATTGCGTCATAAATGCATATTTCTGACGAGAATGAGAATGTTGTTAAAAAAAAGAAAAAATATAGAAAAAGATGTCCGACTTTCATATTTCCTCCTTAGAATGGATAAGCACAACGTGAAACATCATGAAGACAATCCCATTGATGTTCTGGTTTGTCGAATGGCGAAAGGTCATTTTCTCTTGCCATTACCTCAGAATAACGGAGATTTTGTCCAATATTTGAGGAAAAGGAATAATTCATTAGGTTTCCTTCTAGTTCGATGTCACTTAAATTAAGTAAGTGTCCCACCTCATGCAGCATTGCATATGTGTCATTTTGCAATGCAAAGGCTATTTGCCCACTTCCCACTATTTTTGTAACGGCTCTAGACGAAATAGAAATATGTCTTGCCCAAATTTGTTGTTCGTCTTTGTCACTTGGATTATAGATTATATGACAAAATGGATCGATAACAGAAAAATCAGAAGACCATTCGCCCATATTTTGGGGAGATGATATTTCCCATGCACCTGCTCCTTTATTGTACCTAATTTTACGTTGGGGTGTAAAAGATGTACATTGCACGCCATTCTTTGAATTTATTGTACCAATTAAATATTCTGTTCCTTTTTCTCTGTCTGGATAAGAAATCAACTCGTCATAACAAATATCTTTATCTTCGTTAAATGTCCAATATCTAATACCATACTTGCCGATCCAGACCAATGCTCGTCCAGGTTTTGCTAGCGAATTAGTCTCAAAGAATGATGTATTAATGTAATCTTTTAGGATGTCAATATCGTCGGGAATATTTTTATAGCAGCTACTTTTTTCAGTACCAGCACCAATAAAAAATACATTCTCCCTAAATGAAATGTCTGAGTGGCTGTAGTTGGTATTATAATCTTCTCGATTGAACTCTTTGTCATTTAGTGTTATGCTTGCAACTCCTTGATTAAAAACCCTATTCAAACTATTCGAAAAGGAACTGCTTTTCGTTCCGCCATAATGAATGCTATATAATTCAAAATTGACCTTATTGTATGGATGAATAAAAAGGATTGCTTCCAAAGATGCGGGATTGTCCTGAAATTTTTTACAAATGCCTATTTGCTCATAATCCTTGTAATCCCTTATGTTTATTGTTCCGCACGATTTGTGTAATTTATCAATTTCATCAGAATTGATAGTGCATTCGTCTATTCCGATTGGAATTAAATTTTTATTAAAATTAGAAATGTCTTCATTATTAGCATTGCAGATATAATAGACTTCCTCACTTATATTTTCTGTTTTGCTCCACTGAATATACCACTCAGTATAACCTTCTCCGTCCAAAGGAAGTGAAATATGTGCTGGTGAACGTTTATCAGAATCTGTGCCATATTCAAATCCCCATTGGTGGTTATTGTGTCTGTAGAAGCCTGTTTTTTTACGGTTGGAATCTGGGCGACCACTTTCTCCCTCCTCAAAAATAGACGCATCATCTAACCTATCTATATACAATATTTCTGTTTCTCCCGCATCCGTCGATGTTCCCCCGCAAGAATTTATTAAAAATAATAAAAAGAAACAAAGTAAAAATTTCACCATGAAATAACCACACCCTTGAGTTTGTCTTTTTCACTTATTATTGGTAGAACTTGAATGTCGGCATAAATACCACATTTTTGATAATCAGATGTAAATATCAAAAAACGACCATGTTGTTCAGGATTGTAATCTTTCTCGCTAGGATTTTTTACAAGTGTTTGAAAGAAAGCATAATTCTCATTTTCTTCAGATTTATAGAACGGGACAATTACAGGGGGAATTTCATAGGCCTTACCATCTTGAGAAATTAATGTAAATTCAATTTCTATTTTGTTTATGTCCTTCACTTTAGAGATAGGAATTTTTTTTCTTAATACTCTCGCATATCCTCCATTTCCTTTTTCAAAAATATCATAAATGTCACCCAATTTTTTGAAAACTGGATATCGAGCGGGTGCAGCGCGAAACTTCCCGTATATAAGTTGTCCTAAAATGTAATCTGAATTTAAATCATACCATGCATACGCACCTAAATCTAATTTTTCAGGCCTTGCGATATTCAAAATATCCGTTTCTAGGACAAAACTATCTTTTTGACCAGTCCCAATTGCTGGCGATGTATCTTGCAAAGTAAGCCCTGCTGTTATGCTCATAAAATCATTTCCACCCTCAGGTTTGCTTTCATCATAGAATTTGGGGTCGCCAACAAGATTTCCGTCTCCTTCATAATTAGTTTCGGCAATAGAGTAATTAATACTTAGTGTCGGAGAAATTTCTTTTTTGCACTTATCTGTAGTGCAGGATGCTTTTATATTTTTCCACAAAATGGAGTTGTAAACAAGACCGTCGGCGTTTCCGCCAATTGCTGAATATCCTTGTTTCCCATTATTGTCAAAGACGGTTGCATTGGTCATTTTTATTGTTCCCGAATGTGCAAACCATGCGCCCCCTTCTTTGTTGGCTTCATTTTGACTAAAAATCACATTCTGTGCGAAGGCGTTACCATTACTATAAATAGCCCCTCCATTACCATTTGTGACGTTTTTGTCAAAAATTACATTTTGCATTTTTAAAATATCTTCTACATATAGTGCGCCTCCGCTGCCATTGGAAGTGTTGTTTTTGAAATGAACATTGTACATTTCGATCGTGTCGGAGGAGTATAAAGCTCCACCATCTTTTTCGCTTTTATGGCCAGAAAGTAAAATATTCTTCATTTTTAGTCGTTGAGAATCCGATGCGATTGAGCCGCCCTGTTCCTTGTTAAAACCATTCCCTATCCAAAAACCAGTCAACGAGCGCGGCGATTTTCCGATTATTTGAATGTGTGATGTTTCGCCCAGGAAAATTGTAGGCATACCTGAAACAGATGGTAGATCCCAAATGCTTCCTGTATACCCGACAAGTTCAAAGCCGATGTTCCAAGGAACAATTCCGTCATTATATGTCTCGGTCACGTCCCATACCCCGCCGGCCATATTGATTTCTCGCCCTGTTGTCTTTGCTATATCTAGGGCTTTTGTAAAATCACCCAAAGCTGTTACTGAGCTGGCCCCATCGCAACCTTGCTTACACGTGGTTTGGGGATTCCAGTAGATTCGGTAGTTGGAGTTTTTTGTGAAATTGAAAACGTAATTGCTAGTAAATGCTTCAGAGGGAAATCCTGGTATTTTATTCCGTGACAGTGTAATATTGGTCTTCTCGTTAGCGGAGGGTAAATTAGCGATGCTTGAATTTGTTCCGTTGATCTGGATTTGCACATTTTCGGCATAGGCGAATATTTCTACAGAAGATATAGAAGTAGGAATTTGTGAACGGTATCGGAAAATACGTGGTTCAAAAAATGGTCCAAAATGTTCTTCGCTATGGGAAATTTCTTTTGCTCTAGGTTCTTCAGATACTGTTGATTGCGGCTCAATTATAAATTTACGAGCGTAAATTCCACCGACAAGATGAGATCGTGATGGAATGCGAACATATGCTGATGGGGCGAAAATTCTTCCAAAATATAATCCATCTGTTCCCAAGTCAACTTTTTTTCCTGCGACATTCCATATAATCTCGCTAGGATTTCCGCCTGTAATGGAAAAATTGTTACGGTCACCAAATCGGATGTTGTTTAGAACTTCGACGGAAATGGGACCGGAGGACAGATCGAATGAAAGAGATACGTCTGGTTCCGTGTAAAAATTTTGAAAATTATATGTTCCGGAAGATAGACGTACATTGGACCGTGCGTTGGCGTAAAAAGTTCCGTAATTTCCTGGGGGGAGGATAATTGATTGGTCTAGTCCGACAGAGACTGGGGAAATACCGACATTAATGGTCGGGTTAGTATTCATTATTGGTTTTAAAAGGGCGTCCTTTTTCTTTGCTTTGGCAAACACGTTGTTCTGTTCGGTGCAGGGTGTTTTATAACGTAAAATCCCGTCAATTTTGGCCCGTTCCCGCAGGAAGCATTCGTCGGAAACATCAACATTTCCGTACATTTTGGAATCTGCTCCTAATTCTAGCTTTGCGCCAAATATATCACCCAAGGCCATGGAGTAGTCCCGAAAATCCACCGTGTCAGCAATGACTACATATCCAAAATCATTAGTTGATAATGGACTCCCGTTATCGTTAATATTTGGGTTTGAAATTTCACAGTCTAAGCATTTCAAACTGATGTCGGCAATGTAGATAATCCCGGCAGTTTTTCCTAAATTAAATTCAAAGCGGGCGTTGTTTACATTTCCTGATTGCATTGTAAAAGTTTCGGTTATGGTTCGCCCGTTTGTTGTCGCTGTAATTTCGCCAAATTCGGCAAAAGCATCATAGGGAAAACCGTTGCGCCCTATGCGCACTTCTATAGTACGTCGGGCACTTACTCCTTGCAGGAAAAATTTTACCTCGTATGTCTTGCCGGTTTGTAGTTCGATATTGTGTCTAGTAAGTTGTACGTGCCAATAGTCGGAGCCACCATTTACAATAGAGACAACGCCATTGTCGAATGTTGCGTATGCCCCATTGTAATTTGCAAGGTTCCATTCAGAATATGGAAGACTCGTAGCTAAAACGCTATTTGCTAAAAACAAACAAAACAGAAGCAGAAAACGATAGTAGATAGCTGTCAATTTTTCCTCATTTTTGAAAAAACGGGTCAAGAATGTAAAAAATAAAAAAAAATGACGTCAATTTTTTAATCCAAGTTGGAATAATCAAAAAATGTTATCAAAACCATTCAAAATATAAATGGATTCTTGCGTAACATTTTGTCAGTCAATGCGTTGAAGGATGTGTGCTGTAGCGATTTTTTGGCTGCGCACCTCATTCGCAAAAATACCCCAATCCCTATTAAATCCTTACACCGCTTGCTTTGCGGCGCGCAGAGTGGTATATTCTAGGGCGGGGAGAAACCCATTATGGAGGTAACCGTTATGAACTTGTTCCATAAGACATCCGCCATAACATTTTCTATCCTGCATCCGGGATTCCAGGTTTTCAAGGACCGCATCCGCGAAGAACTGAGCGCCACCAGCGGCATCCTTTTGGATGACATTATGGATGACGATAGTTTGTACAAAATCTACCGCGACGGGGAATCCGCCGAGTTCGTGGTGGCAAGCATCAACGGCCCCATGGTGGATTTTGATGACGAGGAAGCCGCATAGAGCGGTTCCCCGGGGTCGCCTACTTGGCGGCCTTTTTCTTTTCTTCTTCTTCGGCGGCCTTTTCGGCTTCGAGGCTCGGGATCTTGCAGCCGTCCATGGTCTCGAATTTGCCCTTGTGGACAGTGACAATCTTCGAGTTGGTGTTGACTCCGCGGCTAAACGTGATGTCGCCGTAGATTCCCTTGAAGTTTGCAGTCTTGTTGATAGTGCCCGTCAGGTCGTTCGGGTTTTTGGCAAAGGCCGTAAACACGATGTTTGCGGCGTCATAGCTGAGGCCGCTCACCTTGTCTTCGCCGGGCTCTTCGCCCCATTTTTCCTGGAAGCTCTGGGCAAACTTCTTGTAGGATTCCTCTTCGGTGTTCATGTCCAGGGCGGGCACGCTGAAGAAGGAACTGTCGGCCAGTTTCTTGCCCTGGATCAGGAACTCGCGGCCATACCAGCCGGAGGTGCCAAGCCTGATGCCCGAAATCTTGTTGAAGGCCACCTGGCCTACCATGAGGCCAGCGTCGCCCGGGTTGGTGGCGGGGATGAAGATGCCCGGAATCTCGAAGGTGGAGTCTTGCATGTAGAACCGGCGTTCCTTGGGGCTGATGGCGTCGAGGTCGGTGGCCCCGCGGGCGATGTTCCGGCGGCGGTTCAGCTGCTTGAAGCGCACGTCGCGCAAAAGGTCGAATTCCGTCTTGTAGTCGGGCCTGCCCTCTTCGTAGTTCCGGAAGGCGATGATGGTGCCGCCCCTGCGGTCCACTGCCTGGGTGAAGCTCTGGGACATGGAGGCACCGTAGTCACCCAGTGGCGACAGGATGGCGAATTCCCGGATGTTCAGGCACTTGGTGGCGAAGTCCGCGATGCTCTGGGCCAGGTTGTCCATGGTGATGTTCACCTGGAAGATGTTGGGGCCCATCTTTGCGATACCGTCGTCGGTGGCGGTGGGGGTGAGCATGGGGATATTCTGGAAATTGCTTCCGAGCCAGGCTGCCACCGTCGCCGCCGGTGCGCTCATGATGGGGCCCACGATGGCGATGATGCTGTCCTGGCTAATGGCCTGCTGGGTCCGCATGAGGGCGGTAGCCGCGTCTGCCCGGGTGTCGGCGAAGCGGATGTTCACCTTGTCCTTGAGCTTGGACTGCTCGTGGGCCAAAAACACGCCCTGGACGGCAGCGTTGCCGAATACGGCAAAGTTCCCGGACAATGGGGCGAGCACCAGCAGGGTGGGCTTGCCCGAACCGGCGTCCTTCATGGAGTCCAGGCCCTTCTGGGCGGTGGAGGTCAGGCTTTCGGCGTTGCCGCCGTTAATGACTTTCTTGTACCAGTAGCGGGCGGCGCGGTAGCGGCCGGCGTTCTGGCATTCGCGACCGATCTGGAGCTGCATCCAGCCGATGACTTCCTTGTCGGCGGGGTACTTTTCCAGCAGGTTCTGGAGCTGGTCCGCGTTCAGCAGGTCGGCGGCCAGGGTCTTGATAAGCACTTCCTTGGTGTGGGTCCTGGCGGCCGGGTTCTGGGAGTAGGCGAGAATCCGGAGCATGGCCTCGACGCCTTCGTAGACGCCCCCCTGTTCAAGGGTGACGATGGCCTTCGCCAGTTCCATGCGCTCCCGGTATTCCGAAGAAACGTGATATTCCAGGAACTTGGAGGTAAGTCCCAGGGCTTCGTCGCGCTTGTGTTCGCGCAGGTAGCATTCCGCAAGCATCACGGAGGCCTGGGCGCCGGCGTGTTTCTTGAACTGGGACTTGGAAAGTTTCTGCAACTCGGGCACGGCCTCGGCGCACTTGCCGTCCTTGATGAGGGCCTTGGCCTTGGCGATTTCGCCGTCGGCGAGGGCGGCAGTGGAGAGCAGCAATGTAAAAAGGAGGGGTAGGACTCGGTTCATGATGGGGACAGCCTAGTTTTCGGGGGCGGCCTGGACCACGTCGTGTTCTTTCTTGATCTGTTTCTGGAGGGATTCCGGGAGCTTCACCCAGTCAATGACGTCAACTCCGAAGGGAAGTCCGCTTTCGGCGAAGGCCTTTTCCACGGCGGTCATGGCCTCGAAGGAAAGGGGCTTGTCGGTGATGACTGCCAGTTCCAGTTGGGTGTCAGGGGTCAGGTCCACGCCCGTTACCCGGGCGCCGTATGCCCAGACTTCGAGACCCTCGAAATGAAGGCCCACGATTCGCTGGACGGTTTCCAATTGATCGGTTTCTAAGCAAAGTGCCATAGTGCCTCAAAATATAGATAAAGCCAGGGGTCAAGGTCCCCGAAGTCGGTGAAACTGGCCCAAAGCGGTATTTTTACTGCACAAATGTATAAAAATATTGTGGAGTTGTCCTTTTTTTCGTGTTGTGGGAGGGATGTGTGCTGGATTTGGCGAAAAGAATGGTAGAACGACCTGCTCCGGTCTTTTTTTGTAAAGAAAAATGAACATAATGGGTGTTTCAGTCCCAAGGAACCACTTATCTTTAAATAATGTATTTTAAGGTCAAGTACAGCAAAGGGGGTTGCATGAAGCTCTTCGATATTTTCGCACGGAATTGTGCCGCTTTTTATCGGGTCCCGTCTGGAACAAAGCCTTGCTATCGAACTTCCGCTAGACAGCGTCATCACGTCGAAGGTAATGTCCGCATTGGGTATGGCTTGGCCAGAACTCGAGGTGAATATCGCCTTTATCAAAAAGGACGTACACGATGTAAAGCTCAAAATTCTGGAGTCAGCTGTGAAGGATGCCCGCGAAAAGGCCGAAGTGATTGCCGCCACTCTCGGGCACAAGCTGGGCGGGATTGTGAGCGTGGATTATTCTAGGCGGAGTATCGATATCAACTATCACGAAGAACCGATGGGCGTGTATGATTGCTGCTGCGAGAAGAGCTCCGTCGACTACACTCCTGACGATATCGAGGCCGGAGACACCGTCGAAACGGTATGGTACCTGGAGTAGGGGCGTTTTTTCATATATTTTATCCGGCTAAACAAGGAGTTTCGCAATGCCGGAACAAATCTTGACGCGTGAATTGCTGGTGGAGTTTTTCGGGGAAGAGGAATTCAGGAAGTTGTGTAATCACGAGGCGGGCCACGCGCTTGTCGCGTTCCTGTTCAAGCGTCCGCTGGATTACGTGAAGATGAACAATTCCAAGGAGCAGCCTGGCACCACGCATATCGCGGGTTCGGAACTCGAGGGCGATGCCCATATCGCCATGGCGGGCCATATCGCGGAATTCCTGATGCGCAAGGATTTCAAGTGCGGCCTCGATACCGTCATGAAGGAACTGCCCATGGAACTCTACAAGAGCGATCCGGATTACCAGAAGTTCCAGGCGGCGTGCTACTATTTTCAGTTGGCCGAGACGAACGTGGTCGAGCAGGTTTACAACATCTTGATGGCCTGCCAGAAGCCACTCTGCAAGATAGCGCAGGCCCTGAACGAGCGGGCCTACCTGAGCCGTGCCGAAATCGAGGCGCTGGTAAAGTAAGTACGGCATCCATATTCTATCTTTGAACACCATGATTCTGGAGTCTGCCGTTTTATTTGCGTTTGGCGCTGTGCTGCTCGGCTCGCTCCTGTTGCATGTCAAGATTATTTTCGCATTGCTGGTGGGCCTTTGCCTTTTTGTAGGCTATGCGCTTTTCCGCAGGTACGCGCCCGGGCGGGTGCTTTCGATGTGCTGGCAGGGAATCAAGGCGACGCGCGGGCTCCTGCTGCTGTTCATTCTGATAGGCGCCCTGACTGCGTTCTGGCGTGCAGGTGGCACCGTGCCTGTCGTCGTCTGTTACGCGTCGGACCTGATTCACCCGCAAAGCTTTATCTTGGCGACCTTCCTGCTGAATGCGGCCCTGTCGCTCCTGACGGGTTCTGCGCTTGGGACGGCGGCCACCGTGGGCGTGGTCTGCGCGACCATGGCGCAGGCGATGGACATAAGCCCGGTCTGGGCGGGCGGCGCGATACTTGCGGGTTCGTATTTCGGGAACCGTCTCTCGCCCATTTCGACAATGTCGCTCCTCACGGCAAGCATTACGGGAACGGACATTTACGACAACATCCGCAACATGGTCAAAACGACATGGTTCCCGCTACTGCTGAGTTGCGCCGTGTACCTGGCCTTCGGTTTTTTGGGAATGGACTGGCCGGAAAAGGAGCCGCTGGATATCCGCGGAATCTTCTCGCAGGAATTCACCCTTTCGCCGTGGGGAGTCCTGCCCGCGCTTTTGATGATCGTGCTCTCTGCGTTGCGGGTACGGTCTTCGCGGGTACTCCTGGGCAGCACGGTCTGCGCGCTTGCAGTCGCCCTGCTTGTGGAACAGCGCTCGGTCTTGTCGCTTGCGGAAAGCCTTGTTTACGGCTACCGCTCTCCCGTACCGGAGCTGGGCAAGATGATTGACGGCGGCGGACTGCTTTCGATGCTGAACGTGTTCCTGATTGTGACCATTGCGGGCTGCTTCGGCGGCATTTCCAAGGGAACGCCCCTGCTTTCGCCCCTAAAAAAATGCATCCAGATTCTGGAAAGAAATACAAATTCTTTCGTCGCAACGCTTGCGGCTTCGGCTGTCGTGGCCTGCGTCTGCTGTAACCAGACATTGACCATAATCCTCACGGACCAGCTGACCGCATCGGGCAATAGCCCGCGGGAACGCCGGGCGCTTGACCTTTACGATTCGGCCGTGACTGTCATCGCGCTTGTCCCGTGGTCGGTCGCCACGACAATCGTGCTCGTGGCCGCCCAGGCACCAGCCAGCTCCGTGTTCTGCGCGTGCTTTTTGTACCTGCTCCCGCTTTGCAGGCTTGTAACGAGTTTGCGTCGAAAGTAATTTTGCCATTTATTTTGCGGTGCTGTACCGAATTGCTGAAAATTAGTGTATATTCAAGAGTACGGGCTTTGCCCGTGTTTTTTTTTTGTGGATCAGGACAATTCGCGGAGTCGGACATGCGCCTGAAAAAATGGAACAGTAGAGTATTTGCATTCTCGCTCGCATTCGCGGCGCTGCAATCCTTCGGCGCCGTTTATTACGTGGCACCCGATGGCAACGATGCCAGCGCGGGCACAAAGGACAAGCCCTTCGCGACGCTCAATAAGGCGAACACCGTGGTGCGCGCGGGTGATACCGTCTGGGTTCGCGGCGGCATCTACGACTTGCACGATACGGTCTTTTTCGAGCGTTATAGGATGACTGCGGCAATCGTCCTCACGGCAAGCGGCGAGAGCGACGACAACCGCATTCATTACCTGGCCTACCCGGGCGAACGCCCGATTTTTGATGGCGCGAACCTCCCCGTGGCGGCAGGCGGCGAACATAGCGACGGTACTCCCGAAGGAGCCATGTACACGTCACCCATCGTGATTTCGGCAAAGTACCTTCACCTGAAGGATTTCGAGGTCCGCAATACGCCCATGATACACAATTCCAATTCCGGAATTTTCCTGTATGCGAGCAAGCACATTTTCTTGGAGCAGATTGACAGCCACCATAACGCTGGCCCCGGATTCTTCGCGAACGACGGCGCGCCAGATGGCGGCGGGCACATATTCCTGAACTGCGATGCCCACGACAACTACGACCCCTTGGGCTGGCAGGGCGACGGCGAAAATGCCGACGGCTTCGGCGCGCATTACCAGAAACCCGGCGAGGGCGATACGACGAAGTTCATCGGATGCCGCGCCTGGTGGAACAGCGACGACGGTTTCGACTTCATCAACCAGGAATTTCCCGTGGTGCTGGAGAACTGCTACGCCATGGGGAACGGCTACAGCGACTACGGGCTTGGAAACCCGAAGAACGGCAACGGACACGGCATCAAGATGGGCGAAAGCACCCTCGGCGGCGGGCGGCATACCATCAAGTTCTGCGCTGCCTGGAAAAACAAGGCGACGGGCTTTTATGCGAACTACACCGGCGTGGGCAGCAAGTGGCTCAACAATACGTCGTACATGAACAAGGACCGCGAATTTGCCATGGCATCGACGCTCTTTGATTCGCAAGGGAACCGCATTGCCGAGGTGGCGCCCCTCACCGGCGACAACGCGCACGTACTCAAGAACAACATCGCCTTCCCGAACAGGAATTCGCAAGTCGGGGAATGCTGGGAGTATATACCGAGCCAGAACATCGACCGTTATGTGGAATGCCCCGCCGGTGAGAACAACACCTGGAACCTGAATCTTGACCTGACGGTCGACGATTTTGAGAGTCTCGATGACCCGAGCATGACCGTGACAGGCAAGGACCTCTCGACCATCGCGGGAATATTAGGCCCGCGTAACGCCGACGGAAGCATACCCAATGTGGGGTTCCTGAAACTCAAGAAGGGGAGCCGCGCCATCGACAAGGGCGAAGATCTCGGGTTCCCGTTTGTGGGCGAAGCGCCTGACCTCGGCGCGTTCGAATACGGGCTTTCGAGCAGTTCAGTTGTCGGGCCGAGCAGCTCGTCACGTCATTCCGGGCTTGACCCGGAATCTAGTGGCTCTGTCGTCGGGTCTTCAAGTTCCGCGGAAAGCGCCGCCTCCATCGCCATGCCCATCAAAGGACATTTGCCCGCATTGCGCACCGCCCGTGGCGCCGCACTCATTTTCGACCTGCAGGGCCGTCACCTCGGAACTTTGCAGTTTGAACAAATTAACGGCAGCGATTTTGCCGAACGTGACGGAACTTATCTCGACGCGGCCCTCGCAGGTATGCTTCGTGCAAAATTCAGGAACCCCGGCACCTATATAGTGCGCTCCGGCAGTGAAATCCAGAAAGTGCAGGTGAGGTAGTATAGATATTTCAACATAAAATTCATTGAAAATTATAGATTTTTCAACGAAATTGACGGAGAATTCCCTTAGCCAAATTTAAATATCTTGATAAAAATGTGTTAAAACTACACTTTTATCAAGATATTTTTGCGATTTTGTCTCATTTTTATATATAAAAATTTAGCCAAAAAATTCTATATTTCCACTAGTACCAACTTACGGAGACTGGATGCTGTTTAGC
>JAEDLI010000089.1 GCA_016295375.1 Fibrobacter sp.
CCATTTCGGTTTAAATGCATCCAGTAAGCTCATGATATCTCCAAAGGGTAAAGGGGCTTTTCAGGGCCCGTTCCTGTAATTTACATAAAAACTTTTAATAATGTATATGTTTTTTTAAGAAAATGGGGATTTAGGGGCTGGGATCTAGGGGCTAGGATCTAGGGGTTAGGATTTAGGGGTTTGGACAGACGGTCTCAAGAGGTGTCATCCTCGCGACCTGTGGTGAGCGAAATCGAATCAAGGCGAGGATCCGCTTGAGTAAGAAGGTGTAGAGTGGGCAATGAGGAATGTGAGCTTTGAGGCGCGAGGCTGGAAATTTCCCTTTTTTGCTAAAAAACGCCGATTTTTTAGGAAAAACGGAAAAAACGGCCCAGGGGTGTTTTGTAGGCCCTCATTTTTCTATCTTTTGCGCCGTGAATTTTGCAAAGACCACTATACACTTTCAGAATTCCTCCCGGTCCGTGACCCTCCACGTGCCGTCTTTGGTGTTCCGCGGGCTTCCATTTTTGAAGTTCCTGCTGGTGGTGGGCTTTTTGCTTTTCTTGGCCCAGTTTGCGGCGACGACCGTCTATCATGGTCTGCTGAACCACGTTTTAGAAGACCGGGCCGAACTGGACCGCGACCTCTCCCAGATTCAGGGGATGGTAGATTACCTGAACCGCACATCTGCAGATTTTCTCGGTGACGAACAGCGGCTTCATTCCAAGTATGGCTTGCCCCTGCCCGACGAAGAGGAGCGCAGCCTGGGTACTGGCGGCTCCGTAGAGCCCAAGTCCAAGTTGCTTATGGAAACGTCCCCTGTGTTCGAAAAGATGGCGAACCTGAGGGACGAGGCGAACCGCCTGCAGGGCAAGCTGGACAACAACAGCGGTGCGTTCTACAACCTGACCGATTTTATCAAGCAGAAACAGTCTGCCTGGCGTTTTGTGCCTTCTATTTCGCCCACCCAGGGCCGTTACGCTTCTTCCTTTGGCCCGCGTATCCATCCGGTCACGGGAGAGGTAGGCAAGATGCATTATGGCGTGGATATCGCCAATGACCGCTGGACTCCCATCTATGCTTCTGCCGACGGTGTGGTGGATGTGGCCCAGATGAGCTCTACTTTTGGAAATTTCGTGACCATCAATCATGGCAACGGGATTGTGACCCGCTACGGCCACATGCAGATGTCCCTGGTCAATCCTGGGCAGTTTGTCCGCCGTTACCAGATTATCGGTTATATGGGAAACACTGGCCGTTCCGTTGGCCCCCATCTTCATTACGAAGTCTGGGTGAACAACAACCCGGTGAATCCTCTTGCTTATATGCTCCCAGGCGACTACGCCGTGGATTGAGCCCCCTGACCTGTTCCGCAAGGTGGCACCCTGTTAGGGTAGCAGTAAGGGAAAACCCCTAGGGGTTGTCTTGAAATACATCTTGTTTTTTTCCTCTCTGGCGGTGGCTTGCCCCCAGTTTGTGGAAATATTTCCTGACCCGACAGAGGTGCCGGACCAGCAGGGGGAGTTCGTGGAAATACGCATGGATTCCTCTTTCTTCGCGGAGTCCCTTTTTGTTTCCTTGGACGGAAAGACGGCGCTTGGTTTTCCTTATCCGGAGGGTGGCCGCTTCGTCCTTTCTCACGGGAATACCTTGTGTCCGGACAAGGATGGAATTACCTGTGGCGACCTGGGCAGTTACAGCCTGCCCAATTCCCGGGAGTCCGTCTGGAAATTGCAGGCGGGAACCTGTGCGGACTCAATCCATCTCGACAAGCCGAAGGCCGGCAAGGCGTTCCAGCGCAAGGGCTACGGGGACCAGTGGGTCCTGGACGAGCCTACGCCCGGGTACGGAAATCCCCTTTACGAACTGGACCTGGACGATTGCGGGATATCCCGTGTGGAGTACGAATTCAGGGAAGACCATTGGTGGGTGTCCGGCAGGGTTTCGGGCTGCAAAAACACTTGGCTGCATTATGAATATCTGGACTTGTATCGTCCGAGTTCGGGCAAGAACGATTCGGCGCATGTCCACGAATTTTTCGCTTTCGCCATTCCGGTCAAGACTCCTTTTCTGTTGCATTTGCAGGTTCCCGACGATGAAATTTCCGTAAACAACAGCGTGGATACGCTGGTGGTTCAGGTGGGTAATTCTCCCTTGATGGTCACCGAAGTGCACCATTGCCCAGAAGAACCCATGCCCGAATGGGTGGAGGTCTATAATGCCTCCCAGGTGGCGCTTCCGCTGTCCAAAATCAGGCACTGCAGTCGCGGGAACTTCTGGGGTGCTGATGCAGATTCCATCGGACCTTACGAAAGCATTCTCGTGTCCAGGGATACGGCAGCCCTGCGGGAACAGATAGTGTATAAGGACGTGAAAATGGTGCAGGCTTCCATCGGCTATCTGAACAATACGGCGGGCTCCTTTTCGCTTTGCTATGGCGATGCGGTTTTGGATAGCGTTGGTTGGGATAAGTTTACGGTGAGCTGTCCGTCGGGCTTTAACCCTAAGACAGGAGTGGCAGAAAATACGCCAGGATTTCAGGGTAGGCATTCTGAAAAGTATGGCGAGGAACCGGTTGTGTACAAACTATCGTCAAGGGTCTTGCGAAAGCGGGGAGACCCTTTGCGGGTAAAGGTGGAGAGCGACCGGGAGGTAATGTTGAACCTGCTGGACAGCGCGGGTCAGGTGGTCTGGAAACAGAAAGCGCCTGCCATGTCCAACGCCTGGTGGAATGTGCCGGTGCAGGATTATACGGGGGTGGGTGCGGCCTATGTCAGGATTTCGGCGGGCTCTTTTGAAAAGGTGGTGGGAATTGTCGTTCGTCCGTAGTTTTCTGCCGGTGTTTCTGCTGGCGAGTTTCGTTTTTGGTCTGGATTCGCCGGTGCCCTTTGTGAAAAAGAGTGTTACGGGTTCATCGGGACTTCCCGGATGGTATTCCAGTCCGGCAAGGGTGGGGGAGCCTGCCTTCGGATTTTCGTACTGGAACGTGCCGGAGGTATATGACCGGTGGGCTATGAGCGCTGCCGGGGAATGGGGAAGCAGGCTTTACCGGGTGGCGTTCTTCTACTCTTATAGCGAGATGGATAGCCTTTTCAGGGAACACTATGGGGAACTGGACGGGGCTTACGGATTAGGGCCCGTGGTATTTGGAGCTGGTTATGGGACATTGTTGGATTTGGTTTCTCGGGAAGTTGGCTGGGTTCGACACCGCATAAAGGCAGGTGTGGGCCTTCGATGGGGCAACGTGTACGGAAGCCTCTGGACCATGGGCTTTACCGACGAAACCTGGACGGGAATGGGAAGTCTTTTGTGGAAGCCGACCGAAGTGTTTTCCCTGTCGGTGGAATCGGACGGCAAATCTTTGGGAGTTGGCCACGATTTCTATTTCAGGTTTGGCTCGCTTTCTAGTTTTTACTCATTCCCGCAGTTTAGCGTGGGGGTGGAACTGGTCCTGAACCTGAAATTTTTGGAATGGGGCGGAACTCACGGCTTTGGCAACGGAAATTTGGGGTGGAACGGGTTGTGGCTCCGAAAAAAATTTTATTTTCAAAAGTATGACGGAGATTCCCAAAATCGGAAGTATTGACTGGGCTATGGCTTCGGTGGCCATCGGGGTCCTGCTTGTGGTGGTTTGCCTGGTGTGCTTTATGCTGCTCAGGGATAGCCGAAAAAAACAAAAGTTCTACAAGCGCTTTGGCAATAACGTGAACGAGGGAATCGTGGTGCTGTCCCAGAATCTGGATTACCTGTACAGCATGCCTCTTTTTACCGAAGAACCTCTGCTAGAAAAATTAGTTCAGGGCCTGAGTCTGCAAGAGCTCCTTGACCCCAAGGATTGGGGCAGGATGCGTTTGTTTTTTGAGAAAACAGAAAAGCATAGGGATATCCCATTTCTCTTTTCGTTAAAATTGGAAGACAGAGATATTCTGTGGTATGAACTGCGCTGCTTTATTTATCGGGCGTCCCTGTCGGAATATCATTATGTGTGTTTTCTGAAAAATATAACCAGGGAACAGAAAACCCGCAGGGAGCGCCAGAATTTACAGGATACTCTGGACTTGATGTTGAAAACGACAGGGGATTTCTTGTGGAGCCTGGATGTGGAAAAACGGTTGGTGACATTCTTGACACCCATCGTGGATGAGGATTTCCAGATGCTTCCCCGATCTGCCGGAGGTGTGGAGCTTACAAAGATTATGCCCGAAGAGGATGCCGCCCTTTTAGATAAGCTGACGAACCGCTACGTTCTGGAATACAAGGCGGACAACAGCATTATCGAAAAGAATAAGTTGTATCCTCCGGTAAAGATTCGCCTTTTCAACAAGAAAGGAAATGTTTTTTGGTACAACCTTCGCGGCTTGATCGCTTTTGACGAAGAGGGTAACCTGGTATTCCGGGGTGTGGCGAACCGCCTGGACCTGATGATGGATAATTTTGTTTTTGATCCGAACCATAATGAAAATGCTCTTTTCTCGGCGGCTTTGTCCTTGCCTGATTTGCGGGTTTTCTGGGTAGATAGGGAATTCAAAATTTTAGGGGCGAACCAATGCTTTGCCAATGCCTACCATGTGGATGACTTGGCGTCGATACAGGGGAAACCCTTGAGCAGCGTGGTGTTTTCAAAGCCTCTATTGTATTTTAATAAGGTCTTGACTGAAGTTTTTGAAACGGGCCGTCGCGTGTCCTGGAAATCCGAGGGCGACGAGCTGGATTGTCCCATGTTCTTTAACGTGGTCCCCTTAAAAGAAAAGAGCGGCGTTGCCTTGCAGGCTCTGTGCGCTTATATTAGACTAGATTCTCAAAACAAAGAGGTATAATATGAAAAAGATGGTTGGACTTGCATTCTGTACGGCTTTTCTTGTGGCCGGTTGTAACGAAACTCCCAAGCAAGAAACTGCAACCGTAGAAAAGAAGGCTCCGGCGGCTGTGGCGGCTGTAGCCCCTGCGACGCCGGCACAGTCGGTAGAAGCAGCACCTGCGGCAGAAGCACCTAAGGCCACCATTACGGATATTGACTGGAATAAGGCCTTGGAAATGAGCAGGGCGGGTGCCGTGCTCATTGACGTGCGCACTCCTGCCGAAGTGGCCGAGGGCATGGCGCCCGGCGCTATCAACATTCCGCTGCAAGAAATTGAACAGCGCCTTTCTGAATTTCCCAAGGACAAGGACCTGCTGATTTACTGTCGTAGCGGCAAGCGCAGCATGGCCGCTTCCAATTTCCTCATCGAAAACGGATATGACAAGGTGTTCAACGTGGTGGGCGGATTTTTGGCCTTCCCGAAATAGTTGTGAGTGATGAGTTGTGAGTGGTGAGCCCTGTTGAACCAAGGCGAACATCCGCTTGCTTTTATCTAGCGGATCCTCACTTTCGTGAGGATGACAAATCCTGAAACTCACAAACCCGAACCTCGTGCCTTGAACCTCGAACCTCCCTAGCCCCTAAATCCTCCCAATGAATTTCCTGCAGCTTGCACTTGAACTTTCCTTCGGGTCTATCGGCGTAAGCCGCCCGAATCCGGCGGTGGGTGCCGTTGTAGTGAAAGACGGTCTGGTTGTGGGGCGGGGGGCGACACAGAGCCCTGGGAACGCCCACGCCGAAGTCATGGCTCTGCGTGACGCGGGCGAACTTGCCCGCGGGGCGGCCTTGTTCGTGACGCTGGAGCCCTGCTGCCATTACGGCCGCACGCCCCCCTGCACCAAGGCTATCGTCGAAGCGGGAATTTCCGAAGTTTATTTCGCCCATGCAGACCCGAACCCGGCTGTCCGTGGCAAAAGCCGTGGCATTCTGGAGGCCGCTGGCGTCAAGGTTTACGAGGGCAAGGACGCCTGCCTGCGGGCCCATGCCGCAAGCGGCTGGAACGACAGTAGCTCCGCCGAAGGTTGCACCCTTCTTTCTCCCGACGAGTCGGAAAACGAAGGGGCGGTGGTCTTTGCCGAAATAGAACGGTTCTTTGAAGCGTATGATTATTTTGTACGTAACAAGAAGACTTTTGTAGAAGTCAAGGTTGCCCTTTCGGAAAGTGGTTTCATGGGAATGCAGGACGGTGACGGTCGTCCCGCCCCCTTGAACATCACAAAGCAGGGGGCTGCCTGCTGGAATCATGAACTGCGGGCCATGAGTGACGCCATCCTGGTGGGGGCGGGAACGCTCCTTGCCGACAACCCTTCTTTGGATGTGCGTTTTGCCCACGGCAACAGTCCTGTAAAAATCCTCTGGGCGGGGCATCACGAGTTTAGAGAATCGGAAATTTCGGCGTTGAAGTTCTTTTCGCAGGTTGGTGACGCTACATCAATTCCGCGACTGGTGTTCACTTGCGTTGAACAGCCCGCCATCAAAGGTGAAACAATCCTTTTAAGCGGCAACACCTTCGAAGAAAACTGGACGGAGATGATTGCGGAACTTTCACGCCGGGGAATGCACCGCCTGATGGTGGAGCCTGGCGCCCATTTAGCCGAAAAGATTTTCGGCAATTCAGGTGATCGAGGCGAAAAAAATACGCCTCTGTGGAACCGCCTGGATTTGTGGAAATCTACTGACCCTTCCGTAGAGCGAATTTTATCTCAAGAAAATTGCGAGGGAATCGCATTCTCGGGCGTGCCCGATTCCGCCGTGGCAAAAGAATCGGCCATCATCGGCCCCGATGTGCTGACGGTGTATTATCCGGGGTAATTTTTTTTTCTGGTAATCGCCAAGAATTATTGCTTTCTTGTCTTATTTTTAGTGTATTGTAAATAAAGGAACCGACTTGATTGGTTGCCGCCTGGCCTTTGGCCTGCTTTCTATATGGTATAACAGAAGAGGAATTATGGCTCGCGAAATACGAGAAACTCCTATCCTGTTCGGCGAGGATGCTCGCCGGTTTTTGGCCCGTATGGAAGAGCGGCACCCGGAACCTCCGGAAATTCGTGCCCGCCGCCTGCGGAATTACGAATTCATGAAAAAGGCCTATGAGCATGGCATGGCTGAGAAGCGTGCCCGTGAAGCGGCCAACGGAGGTATCGACCTGTGGTTCGACAATGTGTAGATATATCTACAAAAAGTTTTATTCGGCTTGATTCGAACAACATTGTGAAAAATTTCAGTTGCGGCGATGCTGACTTGGATGATTTCATTCTTCATCGGGCCTCTGCTTTTCAAAAGCATCTGTTTTCGGTTAGCTATGCCTATGTAGACGATGTTTCCGGCCAGATTCTCGCCTATTGCAGCCTTGCAAACGACAAGGTAGCCATTACGGATTTCAAGGACCGAGCGAAGTTCAATCGATTCCGAAAAAAAGCGGGGGTTTCCAAACGAAAAACGGTTGAAAAGTTACCCAGCGGTTAAGTTGTGTCGCCTTGGTGTAGAAACATTTGCCAAGGGGCGGCAGATTGGGACTACGGTGTTGGATTACATCAAGTCCATGTTTGTTATAGAGAACAAGACGGGTTGTCGTTTCTTGACGGTGGATGCTTATTTGGAGGCCGTCCCGTTTTACGTGAAGAATGGTTTCCGCTTCATGACGCAGGACGACAACGACCCTCACACGAGGCTGATGTATTTCGACCTGATGGACTTGGAAACGTAAATTTTTTCGCAGCCTGCGGGATAATTTCAGACAAAGTGGACCTGCAGGGCCTGTTTCTTCAAAAATATTAGTCAAAACTGTTTTTTTTTCTTACATTCTGGAGTGGGCAAATTACAAACTTACGGAGAAAATAATGAAAAAACAGAATTTTACTGTTGCGTCATCCTTGAACCGCCCTGCGTGGAAACATCGTGTCATTGCGAGCACAAGGTCACTGAGCTTGTCGAAGTGGTGCGTGGCAATCTCTCTACCGCTGGTCTTTGCCGCCTGTGACGACAGTTCCAGCGACTTGTCTAGCGAAATTCCCATTTACGGGAGCGAGGCAACCCTGCCCGACATTTGTGAAAAGGAAGTCGCCAAGGTGGACATCTCATTTTTTGCCTGTCTAGAGAACAAGTGGGTGGTTGTTACCGACTCCGTCATCATTGAAAAAATTAAGGACGGGCTTGACGGGGACAAGCTGAAAGCTGATCTGGAAGATCTGATGTCGAGACAGTCCAGTTCCTCCAAGAAGCAGTTCAGGCCGTTCAGCAGCGAAGTATCGGACGAACCCGATTTGTCAGGTGACACAAATGTCGACGAGGAATCTTCCTCCAGTGCCGCCTCGGAATACAGTTCCGACACTGGTAGCGAGGGGTCTTCATCATCTCGTCATTCCCTGCTTGACGAGGAATCTTCCTCCAGCGGACAGAAAAAATCCTGCGATGACTTGGCCTACAATCCCGATACGCAATTTTGTGATACCCGAGACGGCACACTCTACAGGTTCGTGACCATCGCAAGCGAAAACCCCGCCTACAGCAAGAAGTGGATGGCGGAGAATCTGAACTATCAGACTACAAACAGTTGGTGTGGCGGCGGAAGTGCCGGAACAAAGATGGCGGGCGACTGCTCCGTGTATGGGAGACTCTATACCTGGGCTGCCGCCATGGGTAAGCTCGAGGATGAGTGTGGCTTCGGTCATGACTGCATCACCCTGGGCAAGGGCAACGTGCAGGGGGTGTGTCCCGACGGTTGGCACGTTCCCATGCAGGATGAATGGAACGCCCTGTTCGCCGCGGTGGGTGGTGAGTCCACAGCGGGCCAAAAACTCAAGGCCCAAACTGACTGGAGGGCGTATAGCGGCATCACCAACGAGGACGCCTACGGCTTTTCCGCGCTGCCCGCTGGCTACAGGGGCAACGTTGGTTACTTCTACTATTTCACCCTCGGTGCTTACTTTTGGAGTGCCACGCAGGACGATAGCGACTACTCCTACTACGTGTATATGGGCTACTGCAATGACTATGCGGAACTGGGCAATGTTGACAAGAACCGCGACTTCTCCGTCCGTTGCGTCAAGGATTCTGAATAAAGTAACAGTTGCGACCGACGGTCTTTTTTGCAGGCGACTGTGCCCTTGAGACTCTGATTATTTAGGGGGCGTTGCGGCCTTTGACCACTTAGCGCTTCAGCGCTTATGTGGGCATGGCCACCTTTAGGTGGTGTGTCCCCGCTAGAGGGGGTGATGGAAGCTTTGGCGAGATCGTTGGATTGTGATTGCTTCACCCCTATTCGGGGTTCGCAATGACACTGCCGGCTTCTGTCTAATCGCCAAGGCTGCAATCAGGGGGAGATGTCCCCCCCCCCACACACACACCACATTATTGAGTTATCTGTCGTCAGTTTTCAGTCCTCAGCATATAATTTGGCGTCAAAGGCGCGACAATAAGAACTCACAACGCATAACTGACAACTCATTACTAATCTCTCATTCCACATTACCCTAACCACCAACCACTAGCCCCTTTTTACTATCCTTTATCCCATGAAACCCGTCGTTTCTTTTTTGCTTCAGCTTTCGCCCCAGACGGCCTACGGCAATCTGGAGTCCGTCGCCCGCAACCTGTCGGACGGTCTCGAGATTTTGCTGAATTACCGGAAGGTGAAGTGCTCCATCTTTATGGACGGCCCGACCATGGAAATGCTGAAGAAGACGGCGAAGCCCCTGTCCATAGGTAAAATCAAGGCCGGGGTTGACGAGGGTCTTGTTGAATTTTTGGGCGGTGGTTTTTACGACCCCATGCTTCCGCTGTTCCCGAAGGACCTTCAGGTCCGCCAGTTGAAAAAGCACCGGTCCAAGCTGAAGTCCTTCTTGGGCCTGGAACCCCAGGGCTATTTCAACTCGTCCCTGGTCTGGGAAATGGGCATGATTTCTGTGCTGGAGGAGTGTGCCTTTGACTACGCTCTGGTGAGCGAGGCCGCCGTCCGGGAGGCCCTGGGCCGCAATTC
>JAEDLI010000090.1 GCA_016295375.1 Fibrobacter sp.
TCTTCCCGCCCATCATCTTCTTGGGCGTGGGTGCCATGACGGACTTCGGACCGCTTATCGCCAACCCCCGCACGCTGCTTCTCGGCGGTGGCGCTCAGTTCGGCGTGTTTGCGACCATGTTCTGTGCCGTGGCCCTCGGTGGCTTTACTCTCGGTGAAGCGGCCTCCATCGGTATCATCGGCGGCGCCGACGGTCCCACTTCCATCTTCACTGCGAACAAACTTGCAAAGCACCTCATCGGACCTATCGCCGTGGCGGCCTACACCTACATGGCCCTTGTCCCGCTCATCCAGCCGCCTATCATGCGCCTGATGACCAACGACAAGGAACGCAAGATCCGCATGAAGGCTCTCCGTCAGGTGAGCAAGGCCGAACGTATCGTGTTCGCCGTGATGGTGATGATCGTCTGCATCCTCGTGGTGCCTGATGCTTCTGCACTTATCATCATGCTCATGCTGGGCAACATCTTCAAGGAAGCCGGCGTCGTGGAACGCTTGGTGAAGACCTCTTCCAACGAGCTCATGAACATCGTGACCATCTTCCTCGGTACTTCCGTGGGTCTCACCATGTCAGCCGACATCTTCCTCAAGCCCCAGACCCTCATGATTATCGCCATGGGCGTTGTGGCCTTCGGTTTCTCGACCGCGGCCGGCCTCTTCCTCGCGAAGATCATGAACTGGTGCTCTCCCAAGAACCCCGTGAACCCGCTCATCGGTTCTGCAGGCGTGTCCGCCGTGCCGATGGCCGCACGTGTTTCCCAGGTGGAAGGTGCCAAGTATGACCCGCAGAACTTCTTGCTGATGCACGCCATGGGCCCGAACGTGGCCGGCGTGATCGGTACCGCAGTCTGCGCCGGTTACATGATTTCTAGGCTCTCGTAGTCTAGGGCGTAGTCATTGCGAAGGGCGAAGCCCTGAAGCAATCGCAAACCCGCATCTAATAGGAAAGCCTCCGACTCGTTCGGAGGCTCCTTTTTTGCTTACCAGAAACAAAAATCCCGCGATTTCTCGCGGGATTTTGAAGGGTGGGTGACCGGACTCGAACCGACAACATCCAGAATCACAATCTGGGACTCTAACCAATTGAGCTACACCCACCATGAGTGTGAGCCCAAATATAAAAAAGCCACCCCAAATTTCAAGGGGTGGTTTCCATTTTTAAGAGAAAAGGGCCGTTTTAGGGGCGCTAGCGGTTAATCGCCCCCCTTTTTGGCCATAATGCGCAGGAAGTTTTCCCGCTTGAAGTCGTTCCGGTGCTCCATGCAGAAGCGGGGGTAAACCGTCTGCTTGGGGAATACCTTGATGGTGAACTTTTCGTCGCAACCTTCCAGGCAGCACTTGAAGGTGAGGTCCATGGACTCCGTATAGTTGTGGCGGAAGATGATGTTCTTGGACTCGATGCTGTCCATGCTCTTCTTCTGCTTCTGGCGCTGCTTGATGTCGCGGTGCAGTTCGCAGTACTTGGCGATGGGGTGGCCCCAGAACTCGCGGCCGCAGCCAGGTTCCTGGCAGATTTTCAGCTTGATGCGCTTTTTCTTTTTGTACTTGGGTAACTGCATAGTGTCTCCAGAGGCTTGTTCGCCATTGTGTGGGAAAGATAGCAAATTTTTTTTAGCAAGGCTTTTTTGGGGCGAAAAAAGCGTCTATAAAGGTAAAGGGTCTTTTTTTAGGAGGTTTTATGGCTCGCTTTTTGCGGAATCTTGTTGTTTGGGCCAGGATGCCCTTATGTATTGCCGTTGTTGCGGCCCTGTGCTGCATTGTGCCGGCGGGGTGCACCTGGGTGAGCGAAGCGGGGGAGGAGGAACGCCCCTTGCGTGTGACGGTGCTGGACGTGGGGCAGGGACTTGCGGTGTTGCTGGAGCATGACGGACGGTTCGCCCTCTACGACGCGGGGCCCGATTCGGCGGGAGTGACCGACAGCCTCGGGGCCAGGGGCGTCCGGGAACTGGAGTGGGTAGTGTTGAGCCACAACCATCGGGACCATGTAGGCGGGTTTGTGGAGCTGAAGGATATCCGCGTGAAGCGGCTTTTCGTTGGGCCCGATACGGCAGGCGGTTTATGGCGGGATAGCGTGCTGTATATAGCTCACAAGCGGGGAATTCTCGTAGATACGCTCCTGCGGGGTGACGCTTTACAATTCGGACTGGCGCCCGGTTCGTCTGGTGGCAGCCACCTCGGTTTCGGGGAGGCGCCGGACATTCGGGTGCTGTGGCCTACGGACTATGACGTGGTGTCGGGAAACCACGGGAGCGTCGTGCTGCAGGTTGCGTGGGGCAAGGCTTCGACCCTCTTGACTGGTGACCTGGACAGCCTGGGGGAGCGCGGTCTGTTGGAACTGTCGCCGACCCTAACGGCGGACTTGTTGCAGGTGGGGCATCACGGGTCAGCGGGCAGCAGCGGTCTCCAGTTCCTCGCGCAGGTGTCACCGGAATATGCGGTGGCAAGCGTTGGGGCAACAAACCCTTACGGCCACCCGTCGGAACAGGTCGTGCAGAAGCTGAAATACGTGCTGGGCGATTCCCTGCGGTTTTTCCGCACGGATAAGGACGGGAGCGCCTGCTTTGAACTGTGGCCGGGGATGGGCGTGATTAGTCCCTGAACCCGATGCGGGCCTGGAAATGGCACTTGGTCATGTCGGCGGCGTTCATGCCAAAGATATAGGCGTGGTGGTTGGTGTTCTTGAAACGCACCAGGTTCACCTTCTCGCCTAGGGGAATCTGCTGGATGTAGTTCATTTGTATGGAACGGATGCCCCGGTCCTTGATTTCTTCTTTGCTGAGCACGTCGGTGACCCAATCTACATATCGGCAGTGGTTCACGTGCTGGTTCATGTCCAGGTCGCTGTAGTGGGCGGTCTCCTGCTGCACCACGGCGGGGTCGATATTCGGGTCCAGAATGTCCATCATTTCGGGCAGGGCGTTCTTGCCCGGAAACAGCGGGATGGGGTAAGGGCTATTGGCCGGGTTTTCGGACTTGCCTGTCTTGAGGTTCACCAGGAGCCACGACGATGTGGCCTGGGCGATGGCGTTCCCGCGGGCGTCCAGGATGGAATAGTCCTTGAGGCACACCTTGTCCTTGTAGAATTCCTTGGCCCAGGTGGAAATGGAAATTTTTTCGCCCCACAGGGGAACGTGCAAAATCCGGAGCTTGATGCGGGTGATGACGGTGGTGTAGCCCGCCTTCATCATTTTCCAGAGGCCGAAACCGTTTGCTTCGGCGTCGGCGATGGCGGTTTCTTCCATGAACAGGAACAGGTTGGAAAGTTTCAGTCGGCTGTGGAGGTCGCAATCCGAAAAGCGGACTTCGAATTCCTTGGTAGTGATTTCTGGTTCCATAGGTTCCTCGTGGCTCTGGTTTGCAGGGGCTGCCTTTGCGGCCTCTTTTGCGGAGTGGAGCTCCATCGGCTCCGTCTTAAAAATGTATAATTTTTACGTATGGAAGATTTTCAGTTCCGCAAGAGTTTTGAGCAGTTGCCCGCTTTCAAGTCCTTCGAGGGGACTATCCAGTTACCGGGCTCGAAGAGTATCACGAACCGCGTTTTTTTGATTTCGGCCCTGGCAAACGGAAAAACCAGGTTGCACAACCTGCTGAAAAGTGACGACACCCGCTACATGGGCGAGGCCCTGCAGAATCTGGGCGTGGAAATCCAGTTTTCGGATGATTTTTCGGAGGCGGTAGTCTGCGGAAACGCTGGCCCCGTGGATGCACCTGCGACTCAGTCGGGTGCTCCCGTGGAGCTGTTCCTCGGAAACGCGGGCACGGCCATGCGGTCCTTGACGGCGGCCCTGACCCTTGGTCACGGGGAATTTGTCTTGCGGGGCGAAGAACGCATGCGGGAACGGCCCATCCTGGATTTGGTGGAAGCCCTCCAGAGCCTTGGAGCGGATGTCTCCTACGAGGAGACGGAAGGTTATCCGCCGGTCCGTATCAAGGCGGATGGGCTTAAGGGCGGTTCTGTTTCTGTGCGCGGAAACATTTCTAGCCAGTACCTGACGGCCCTCTTGATTTGTGCGCCCTATTGCAGGGAACCCTTGCACATTCATGTAGAGGGAGAATTGATTTCGGCGCCCTACGTGCTTTTGACCCTGGACGTGATGAAACGTTTCGGCATAGAGGTCAAGCACGAAGGGCTTTCCGATTTCTACGTGCCCAAGGGCGTTTACCAGAGCCCGGGGGACTACACCGTCGAGGGCGACGCCAGTTCTGCAAGTTACCCGCTGGCCGCCGCCGCCATCTCGGGAGGCAGCGTCAAGGTCTTGGGCATGGGTTCCGAAAGTATCCAGGGAGACCTTGCCTTTGTGCATGTGCTGGAGCGTATGGGCGTGCAGGTAAAGCTTGGCCCCGACTGGGTGGAATGCACGGGCCCCAAGGGCAAGCTGAAGAGTCTCGGCGAATTCAACGCCGTAGAAATTCCCGATGCCGCCATGACACTTGCGGTGCTTGCACTTTTTGCCGACGGTCCTATGACCATTTCGGGTATCGCCAGCTGGCGTGTGAAAGAGACAGACCGCATTGCCGCCATGGCCGCAGAGCTCCGCAAGGTAGGCGCCGAAGTTCGCGAATCGATGGATAGCATCACGGTGACCCCGCCGAAGGATTTGCAGAGCGCCTCCATTGAGACTTACAACGACCATCGCATGGCCATGTGTTTTAGCCTTGTTTCTTTGGGTGGTGTGTCCATCAAGATTTTGGACCCTGCCTGCGTGAACAAGACCTACCCGAGTTTCTTCGAGGATTTCAAACGGTTCGCCAAATGACCCGGTTTGCAAAAAATGTTTCTACCGTCTTGACGCTTGCCCTGGTGTGCCTTTTCCCGGTGCATTCTCTGGCATCTCAGCCAGCCCTGGTGGCGCCTCCGGACGATACCCTTTCCCTTTGGGTCATGGACAACGGTATCGGTTCCCAGCGGGCGCTTGGACGCATTGTCAAACGGTTCCAGCGCGAAACGAAAATCCCTGTAAGCATCAGGTTCTTGAATTGGGGCGAGGCCTTTGCCGAAATTTCCAAGGCGTTGAACAGTGCAGATTCTGCGGCAGCGAACGGCAATGGCCCGGACGTTTTGCAGTTGGGCTCTACCTGGGTTCCTTTCTTTGCTTCGTCCGGGGCGATTGAACCTTTGGACTCCTACCTGGAACAGGTAGGGGCCACACGATTCTTCAAGGAGAGTTTCAAGGCGGCCCGCTTGCCCCAGGATTCCCTGGTGTATTCTTTCCCGTGGTTTGTAGATGTGAGAGTCTTGTATGCCAACGAGAAGATGTGGAACAAGCTTGCGCTGAAAAAAGAGGAGGTGGATTCCTACTCCGAATTTATCGGTGTGCTGCGTGCTTTCGCGAAAAACGCTACAGGCGGTTCCGATGGTGCGGCCAAGGTGGCGCCCTTCGCCTTGCCCGGAAAGGGGGACTGGACCGGCCCGCAACACATGGCGCCCTTCATCTGGAGCTTTGGCGGAGATTTCATCACGAAGACTTCTGCAGGTTACCGCAGCGCCCTGCTGGATTCTACGACCCTCAAGGGGCTGGCCTACTACCTCAGAATTTTTGCCGATAGGGAAATTTCTCCTTACGGTCTGGACGAAAATTCCGTGCAGGAAACGGAACGGTTTATCGGTGGCGGGCAGCTGGTGCTGTACGGCACCTCCGAAATTATCCGCCAGATGGAAATTGCAAGCAAGGGCGGCGGCCTCAAGGATTCGCCCATCGCCGAAGACGGAATAACCATCGTGGAGCCTCTGGCGGGGCACTCGGGAATCGTTTCTTTTGTAGGCGGAAGCCATCTGGTGTTGCCCAAGGCTCACAGGCCTGCTGCAGAACGGCTTCTCTGCTACCTGCTCCGGGCAGACAACATGGACGCCTACACCCGACAGGTCGGGTTCTTGCCTGCCGACGAAAGCATCGTGAACATCTGGGGCAAGGACGCCCGCTATTCCAGGGTTATTGAGACCATGAAAACCGGAAAGTCTTTCCCGAACATTCCGGAATGGGTGGTTATCGAAGGAATATTGATAGAGTTTTCCAATGCCTTGGGCGACTTGTTTAGGGAAGGTTCTTCTCGCGAGGCAGTGGAGCGACAGACGGTGGAATTGTTCTGGGATGCCCACCAGAAGATCAACAAGTCTCTTGGCTATGCCGACACGCTGGACAAGTCCGGCATCGTTTCTCATATTAAGGGACTGCTGTTCGCTTCTGTAGAAGAAGTGACTCCTGAATCCATGACGGTTCCGGTCGAAGATGAGGGAGGCTCCATCTGGGTGTTTATCTTGGTAGTGGTCATTGCGGCTGTTGCCGCCATCGCGGGCATGGCGCTGTCGGCCCTTATCAGGAAGAAGTAGCGGATGATGAAATTGATCCGTTGCTTTGCGTTCTGTGTTTTTGCGGCAGCCCCGCTGTTTGCTGGGATAGACTTGTCGCCTTATCAGACCTACGTAGATTCCGTTGTGCCTGGTTCCCGTCTCGGAATTTCGGTGCGTTCCCTCAAGAGCGGAAAGGAACTGGCGAACATTCGCGGCGAAGAAAAGTTCACTCCGGCGAGCACCCTCAAAACCTTGACCACGGCGACGGCCCTGCACTTTTTGCCCCTGGACTATGCTCCCGAAACGAAAATTTCTTTGATGGGGAGTGTCCAGCAGAAAAAGTTTCTGGGCTCGGTGCAGATTCGCGGTGAAGGGGACCCGAATTTTTCGGGACGCTACTATGCGGATCCTTTCTATATGATAGACGCCATGGTGGATTCCATCCATGCTCTAGGAATCGATACCATCCGTGGGACCATCGATTTGGATACGGGCTTTTATGACGGCCCCTGGAAAGCGGAACACTGGCGCAAGAATTTTTACGACGCCTGGTACGGTGCCGAAATCGCCCCGCTGGACTTTAACGATAATTGCACCATGGTCCGTTTCAAGCCCGGCGAAAAGGAAGGGGATTCGGCTATCGTCTCCATTGTGCCCGACGTGGGCTACGTGACAGTCAAGAATGACCTGAAGACCGTTCCCGGGAAAAAGAGAAAATGGACTTGGGCCTTGGAGCCTGACAAGTCCGTGATTACCCTGGGTGGAACTATCGGCATGGACGTGGATTCCGCAAGTCTCGTGCTCCCTATCCGTAACCCTGTGGGGTATTTCCGTGCGGCGTTCATGTATATGCTCAAGGAAAACGGTATTGTCTTCGAAGAGAACCACGACATTCCCCAGGGCATCGAAATCAAGCGGTTCATCTTTTCGGCGGCACCATTCCTGAGCATTCTGGACGAAATCAATCAGCGTAGCCAGAACTACCATGCCGAAAGTCTTTTCCGCAACATGGGCGGCAAGATTCTCGGCAAGGGCAACGTAGAGAACGGAAAGAAACTGGAAGAAAAGTTCCTTACGGAAATAGGCCTGAGTTTCGATGATTTTGAAGTCTGGGACGGAAGCGGTCTTTCGCCCAAGAACAAGCTGAAACCCTCTGTAGAAACGCAGCTGCTGGCCAAGATGGCCCGGCACCCCAGAGGCGAGTTCTACATGAACAGTTTTGCAGGCCCGAAGGTGGGTACGGGCGCCAAGCGCATGACGGATCTGAAATACACGTGGCTGACCCGATTCAAGACGGGGTTCATCGGCGAGGCCCACGGCCTGGTGGGCTACCTGTTCCCTATGGACGGTGACACTCTGACGGTGGCCATGTACCTGAATGAGACGGGCAAGAACAAGGACGCCACCCTGAAAGACGTGCTGGACACCCTTTGGATGCGCCTTATTGCCCAGACCAGCGACGATTATGCATCGCTTCTCAAGATGAAGGAGATGTGGCTTGATGCCCAGAACATCCGCGGGCTGGACGCTCGACTGGAATACTTCTCCCGCAAGATGGAAGGAACGCCTTATCTGCTTGGGCCCATGGGCGAGGGGTACCTGGATTCCATCGAGACGAAACCGCTGGTCTATATGGATTCCGTAGATTGCGTGACCTATATCGAGCACGCCCTGGCCATGGCGCTAGCCGCAAGTGAAGATTCCCTTTTCAAGGTGCTGCAAAACATCCGCTACAAGGATGGAATTATCGATTACAGCCACCGCAAGCATTACCTGCTTGCCGACTGGGCTAGCGATACGAGGTTTACCCGCAAGCTTTCCATGCCGGGGGATACGGTGGTGGTGAAGACCATCGGAAAGAACGAATTTTTCAAGAAGAAAAACTTGAAATACCTGGTAAATGGCAAGGAAGCCGCCGACCCTACTATAGAAATCCGCTACCTGCCTTATGACAAGGCCCTAGAATGGGCAGGGCGTGTTTACGAAGGGCCCATGAAGGTGCAGGGTGTCGGGCTTGTGGCTCCTATGGAGAATCTGGACGCCACTCACACGGGATTTATGGTGCTCACCCCTGGTGAGCTTCCCATGTTCCGTCACGCCGCTTTCAAAAAGCAGGTGCTGGAGATTCCCTTTAAGGAATATCTGGAAGGCCGAAGCGCAAAGAGCGTTCCTGGTGTTACTTTCTTTGAATTCG
Organism: Fibrobacter sp.; assembly: GCA_016295375.1. Classification (GTDB taxonomy): domain Bacteria; phylum Fibrobacterota; class Fibrobacteria; order Fibrobacterales; family Fibrobacteraceae; genus Fibrobacter. The sequence continues at coordinate 8,483 of JAEDLI010000090.1, forward strand.
TGAAACCTTGAGCGAAGGTCTAGTCGCCGTAATCAAAAGCGAGAATAGCCACCATCTCGTGGTCTCCGGTGTTGCCCTGCGCGGGACTGCTTTCGGATTCGTTATGCTCGAAAAGGGTCCAGGCGTCTGGCGCCCAGCCGTAGGGGTTGGTGGTCAGTTCTTTGCCTATGGCGATTTCAGCGGCCTCTACGTGCTCCCAGTGGATGGGGCCTGCTGGGGCTTTGTAGTACCGGAGCATACCCAGGGCCTCCATGGATTCTGGATGGTCGTCCACCAGCTGATAGACGCAGTCCTTGTAGCTTTCGCCCCTCAGGCGTATCACGCGGTAGAGCCGTTTACAGCCCAGGAATTTCTGAAGGTCCCCGTGATGGACCTCAATCTTGCCGCCTTCGCCAAAAAAGACGGTTAGTTCGCGAAATACTTCGGAGCTTTCGTCCAGAAAGGGCGAGAGCTTCTTGATGAGGGCGTTGACTTCACCTGGGGCCATGCCTTAATTATAGATAAAAAGAACGACGATTTGCACTCAAAAAAAGAGAATTTGCGTCAAAATGCAATTTATAATTAGGATTGATTAAAATTATTAAAATTATCAATTTTTATTTATAGAAAAGAAAAGGTATATTATTGGTGTAGAACAAGGAGGTCCTTATGAAGACGGTTCCCGTTACGACAAGAGCGCCAGGAAAATCTTTGGCGTGCACTACGACGAATGGGTGAAAAACATGTCAAACAACGAAACCCTCCGCGAAAACAAGCGTGCCGAGATGATTGGCGACTATGTCAAGGCGAAGGGTCTTTCGGCCAAGATGTATCAGGATTATGGCTGGGAGGCCAAACCCATTCCTCGCTAATTCCAGCTACTTCCGAGATTAGGGAGTTTTTCCCTTTCAGAATGACGGTATCTCATTCTTGAAGTGATTCTTTTTCTATTTTTGTCCCCGCTTGGCGCATGTTGCGCCGCATTAACGGAGGCTAAAATGGCTCTACAGTTCTACAACACCGCATCGCGTAAGAAAGAGATTTTCACACTCCCCGAAGGCGTTCCCGCCGTGCGCATGTACTGTTGTGGCCCGACGGTGTACCATTTCGCCCACATCGGCAACCTCCGCACCTACATTTTCGAAGACTTTTTGGTCCGTACGCTGAAGTACTACGGCTACAAGGTGAACCACATCGTGAACATCACCGATGTGGGCCACCTCACCAGCGACGCCGACTCCGGCGACGACAAGATGGAAAAGGGAGCCGCCCGCGAAGGCAAGTCCGTCTGGGACA
>JAEDLI010000160.1 GCA_016295375.1 Fibrobacter sp.
CGTTTTGGTGTATAACTGAAACCTGTTCCGGCTGGTGCCCCAGGAGGGACTGCTGTTCGATATCGGCGAAGACTAGGCTTCTTCGGCGGTGACTTCGGAATCGTCGGGCTTGACCGCGATCATCACGTCCTTGTCTTCGGATTCCAGCTTGGCGTTGACGCCTTCGACGATAGCTTCAAGGGAGTTGATCTTGTCCTTGATGTCGTTGCTGAACTTGAAGGAAGGAACCATGCGTTCTTCGATCATGACGGTTTCGCCGGTACGGGGGTTGCGGGCCGGGCGAGACTTGCGGGGTTTGCAACTGAAGGTACCGAAACCACGGATTTCGATGGTGTTGCCTTCGATCAGCTTTTCGCCCACTAGGTCGAGGAACTGTTCGATGACGGTCTTGATATCGTTACGCACAAATCCAGTGGACTTGGCGATTTCTTGAATAAGCGATTGTTTAGTTATATTTGCCACGCCGTAAATATAGGTTTATCAACGATTTAGCGTATATGTGGGCATGAAATTAAATAAATTTTTCGGGCACACCTTGCGGACTTTTTGTGGATAGTTGTTGTTAATATGTTGAAAGATGTTGAAAGTTTAAAACCGGCTGCTAAGTCCTTTAAACTCCGTGACTTAGAGGTGTTCCCTAACACCATTTTGAGCCCCATGGACGGGGTGACGGACGCTCCTTTCCGCCGTTTGTGCCGTGTTTTGTCCGGAAATCGCATGGGATTGTTGGTATCTGAGTTCGTTCCCACCAACGCGGATGAGGTTTTTAGCCTGACGGGCCATAAACAGCTGAAATTCTACCCGGAAGAGAAACCTTTTGGCATTCAGATCTTCGGTTGCTATCCCGATAAGATGGCCGCGGCGGCAAAAAAAATCGCTGACGGCCTCCATCCTGACTATATAGAAGTGAATGCAGGCTGCCCGGCCCCCAAGGTGGCGGGAAAGGGGAGCGGCTCCGGCTTGCTCCGTGATTTGCCCCGCCTGCAGGAAATTTTGCACGACGTGCGCGCGGCGCTGGATACTTGCGAAGAGAATATTCCGCTGACTCTCAAGTGCCGCATCGGCTGGGATGACGAGTCCATCAACGTCTTGGAAACTCTGAAAATTGCCGAGGGCGAAGGCGTGGAACTTCTGGTGGTTCACGGACGCACCCGCCTGCAGGGCTACAACGGTCTTGCCGACTGGGACTGGATAGGGAAGGTGGCTGCCGCCGCCAAGATTCCCGTGGTGGGTAACGGCGACGTGAACAGCGCGGAATGCGCCCTGGAACGCATCAATACCTTTGGCGTTTCTGGTGTGAGCATCGGCCGCGGTGCCATGCACAACCCCTGGATTTTCGGGCAGATTGCCGACGCCTGGGAAGGAAAGCCCGCCCACATCATTACCGCCGAAGAAGCCCTGGACGTGTTCTCCATCTACTACAAGTTCCTGGAAGAAGAAGGCCGCACGGAAATGGGCGCCATGGGCCGCTTAAAGCAGCTGGCCGCAAGACTTTGCAAAGGCTTTGTGGATGATGAGGCTCCAGGCTCCAGGCTCGAGGTTCGAGGGACGGGATATACGACACTTGGGGCAACGCCCCTTAGTGGACGTTATCCACTCTGTGGAGACGAGAGAGGTGCGGACGAACCGCAGGCGGCTTCCGCGACGGGTGCCTCGCTGGCAGGTACGTCGGCCGCTATGGAAGTCCGTCAGACGTTGCTCACCGCCCAGACGCCTGAGGAATTTTTCGAACGCAAGGAAAAGCTGAAAAGCGGCATCGCCAAGAGCCTGCGTTACGAACCTAACCGCCTGGTAAATTTGAACGGCGCCAAGGACAACACCCTGGTTTTCGGAAATCGTTACGAGAATCGGTAGGTGGTCGGTGGCACCTTTGAGAACTGGTCAAAATTTTTGACCAGTTTGTCTTTTATTTCAGCAATTTGTTTTGCCCGATACTTTCCAAAACGGTCATCTGCGAAATTGCAATCTGGTTCAGCTTTGTCAAACGCTCGCTTTGCGTTACACCTTCGTTGATCAAGACGGAGTTTAACGATTCCATATTGCTGAGGCAAATCAGCTAGTTGACCGTCGCGTAATCACGAACATTTTCTGGTAGTGCAGGGTTGGCTGTGCGCCACTCCGCTGCTGTGAAACCGAACAGGGCCTTGTTCAATACGTCGG
>JAEDLI010000091.1 GCA_016295375.1 Fibrobacter sp.
GATGCAGCGTTGCGGAGAAGGAAATGTCGTCGAGACCGTGTGCGGTAGCGGGGAAAGTGCCGTATGGTACATTGCGGACGGCAGCAATGTATGTGAATCTGGCGTTGTAAAAGGCGTATGTGGCACGGAGATCTACGACCTGGAGATGCAGCGTTGCGGAGAAGGAAATGTCGTCGAGACCGTGTGCGGTAGCGGGGAATCCGCCGTATGGTACGACTCTTCTAAGTTTTTTTGCGATACGCGTGACAATCAGTTGTATGGTTATGTTCGCATTGCTCAAGGCAACACTGCCCAAATTTGGATGACGAAAAACCTGAATTATAAAACAAGTAGCGGAAGCTGGTGTTATTCGAACAATACTGCTAACTGCACGAAATATGGTCGCTTATACACATGGTCTGCAGCTACCGGTGCGTGCCCCGCAGGTTGGCGCTTACCCAGTACTCAGAATTGGAAAACACTTTTTGATCTTGTCGGAGGGAAAAGTACTGCGGCCAAAAAACTCAAATCCAAGAGCTGGAATGGTACGGACAATTATGGATTCTCCGCGTTGCCTGGCGGAAGTTATAGTGAGCCAACTTTTGCCAATGCAGGGAGTTATGCGTACTTTTGGACATCCACTGCAGACAACGACCGTAGCGCTCAAAGCATCGACATGAGTTCTTACGATTCTCCAACTGAGAACGGCTATGTTAAAAGCAGGGGATTCTCTGTCCGTTGTCTCAAGAAGTAGTCGCTCTAGAATTGTCATTTTTGCGCTGAGGTCCCAGGATTCTGCCAAGGATCAGTTCCCTTTTCTGAAAAAGGCCTCAAATGCCCTTGTTTTAGCGCTTATTCAGTTGCCCAAAGGCAAATATTTTTCTCTATTTGTTCGCGGTTTTAGACTGTTCGTGGAATTTTTCCCATGGAACCGAGGATTTAGGTCCGAGATGTTCAGGAGAAGTTCCGTAAGCGAACGGCTATTTTTATAAAGAGGTTTATTTGGATAACAGGGAAAAGCTGGATGCCCTCATAGCCGAGGCCTGCGAGTTTGCGGGAGTCTCCTTGGTAGAAATGGACATGTTCCGCGCAGGCAAGCGCCGGACCGTGCGTTTGTATATCGACAAGCCCGAGGGCGTTTCTATTGACGATTGTTCCAAGGTGAGTAGGCACTTGTCCGACGCTCTGGACCTGGACCCCGAAGTTATCGAAGGCGCCTACACGCTGGAAGTGTCGTCGCCGGGGCTTGACCGCCCCCTCAAGTCGGTCGCAGATTTGCTCCGCAACAAGGGTCGCTCCATCAGGGTGACCCGCAGTACCGGCAAGCCCATTACCGGAAAGCTTTTGGAAGCGGACGAGGATAGTTTGACGCTGGCCCTCAAGGGGAACGCCGGAAACGTGGTCGTTCCTAGGTGCGAGGTGCTGGTCGCCAAGGTGGATGTACAAATATAATAGGAAGGTCAATTCATGAAAAATGAACCGAAAGTCAATTTGCTCGAAGCCCTGAAGGCCGTTGTAGATGCCAAGAACATGGATGATTCCGTGGTGCTGAACGCCTTGAAGCAGGCTTTGATTTCTGCCGCCAAGAAGTATCTCCACGTAGACAAGAAAATCGACGTGGAAATCACCGAGGACGAAGTCCACGTGTTCCTCCGTGCCAAGGTGGTGGACGACTATCCGGACTACGACCCCAGCATGACCGCCGAAGAAGTGGAAAAGTTGGACGAAGAATACATGCTGGTTCCCGAGGCCCAGGAATTCGACGAAGACGCCCAGCCCGGCGACCTGCTTGAAATGGAAGTCCCGACCACCACCTTCGGTCGTCAGGCCATTCAGACCGCCAAGCAGCTCCTGACCCAGCAGATTCGCGACGCCGAACGCCAGAAGATTCTGGATACCTACAAGGGCCGTATCGGCACCATGATCAGCGGCGAAGTGCTCCGCCTCGAAGGCCGCAACGTAATCGTAAGCCTCGGCAAGCAGACCGAAGCCGTGATTCCGCCCCGCGAACAGATTAGCCATGAACGCTTGGGTCAGGGCCAGTCCGTGAAGGCCGTGATTGCCCGCGTAGAGGAATCCTCCAAGAACGGTGCCCAGGTGGTGCTGTCCCGCGCCAGCGGTGATTTCCTCAAGGAACTGTTCCGCCAGGAAGTGCCGGAGATTTACGAAGGCTCCGTGGAAATCAAGGGCGTTGCCCGTGAACCCGGTTATCGCGCAAAGATTGCCGTGTTCTCCCGCGACGAAAAGATTGACCCGGTTGGCGCCTGCGTTGGCATGAAGGGTGCCCGCGTGCAGACCATTGTCCGCGAACTGGGTAACGAACGTATCGACATCGTTCACTGGAACGAAAACCTGGACGTGTTTATCACTCGCGCCCTTGCTCCGGCCAACATCGTGAAGCTTACTGAAGTTCCCGGCACCCAGCGTGTGGTGGTGGTCATCAACGACGAGAACCTGGCTCAGGCCATCGGCAAGAACGGCCAGAACGTGAAGCTGGCCGCAACGCTGGTGGGCCGCGACCTGGATGTGTTCGGCGAAAAGGAATGGTCCGAAAAGTCCGACGCCGAGAAGGCCGAGGTCATGACTCCTCGCGAACAGGAACTTCGCCGCAACGCTCACCGTGCAGAGAGCCTCTTTGCCAATGCCGGTTCCGAGGATTCTACCGAAGAAAACGCCAGCGAAGCCCAGGAGACCACTGGAGAAAACGCCTAAGGAAAAGTTTTCGGCAGGGGATTTTTAAAAAGGATTAGATAGGCTTTTAATGAGTATGGAAGATCAAATCAAACCGACGGACTGGGCACAAGAACACGGACTGAAAGTGGACGTGGTCATGAAGCTGCTGAGAGATGCAGGTGTCACTGTCCGTACCCAGGTGTCCAAGGTGGCCGCCTCGGATTACGAGAAGATTGAAGAGGCTGCCGCTGTTGAAAAACAGAAGCAGGATTCCAGGAGTAAGAACCTGAAGAGCGCTTCGTCTTCGGAATCCCAGGAAAGCATGCCCAAGAAAAAGTCCGCCACGGAAACCGTGACGGTCAAGAACGGTGTGACTATCCGCCGCATCAAGGCTACAAAGCCCAAGGCCACTACGGAAAAGCCCGCTGCGACAAAGGCCAAGGTTGCTGCCAAGGCCGAAGATGCTTCGACAAGCTCAGCAACTGGTACGCCGAAGGCTCCCGAAGTTGCTGCCGCTCCTAGCCCAGTTGCCCCAGCAGAGACACCGAAGGCTCCTGAAGTCGTCGCGCCTGTAGCCGAAGCTCCTGCAAAGCCTGCGGAACCTGCCAAGGAAACTCCTGCCGAGGTAAAGCCCGAAGTCAAGGCCGAAGCCCCTGTAAAGACAGACCCGAAGCCTACGGCTGTGACAAAGCCTGCTCCTGCAAAGCCTGCAGAACCCACCATGATGACTTCTTCTACGGAGCTGAAGCAGCCTCCCATGAAGGCTCAGGTGTTCAAGCCCGATGCGGCTATCCTTGCCCGTATCGCCAAGTCCCAGCAACAACAGCAGGGCGGTCGCGGTCCTAACAACCGCCGTCCGGGCGGCCCCGGCGCTCGCGGCCAGGGTAATGCCCAGGGCTACACGGGAACCTTTGGTCCCCGCAATGCCGGTAACGGTCAGGACAATCGTGGTGGCAACTTCCGCGGCGGCCAGAATGGCGGTCGCGGTGGTTTCGGCGGAGGCCGCTCCAGCGGATTCTCCGGCGGCTCCATGCAAGACGCTTTCAACGCCAGTAACGGCGGTGTCGGTTTTGGCGGTGCCTCTTCCCAGGGTGGAAAGGGCGGTAACGCCAAGGGTCAGAACGGCCGTCATGGTAACGACAAGAACCGTCGTGGAAACGGTCGCGACAGGCAGGAACAGCAGAAGGAACAGCAGCAGGAAATGGTTCGCCAGAACGTTTCCCGCGTGATGGCCGACTTGTCCAAGAAGCCCGTCAAGAAAGTTTATCGCAAGGAACACAACGATAACGATGCCGGCGAAGAGAAGAAGATTCTCAAGACCTCTGACTTTATTACCGTGGGCGAACTGGCCGGTCTTATGGACCAGATGCCTGCCCGCGTCATTGCGAAGTGCATGGAAATGGGCATGATGGTGACCATCAACGCCCGCCTGGACTTCGAGACCATCCAGATTCTGGCCGACGAGTTCGGCTACGAAGCCCAGTTGATGGAAGAATACGAAGAAGCGGTTCTCGGCGTGGAAGAAGAATCCGAGGAGAACCTGCAGCCCCGCCACCCGGTGGTGACGGTGATGGGCCATGTGGACCATGGTAAAACCTCCTTGCTGGACTGGATCCGCAAGACCCACGTGGTGTCCGGCGAATCTGGCGGCATTACCCAGCATATCGGTGCCTACGAGGTGACGACTAAGCAGGGTAAGGTGACCTTCCTGGATACTCCGGGTCACGAGGCCTTCAGCGCCATGCGTGCTCGCGGTTCTCAGGTGACCGACGTGATTGTGCTGGTGGTGGCCGCCGACTCCATGGTGATGCCCCAGACGGTGGAATCTATCGAACTGGCCAAGCGCGAAAACGTGCCCATGGTGGTTGCCATTACCAAGATTGACCTGCCTACGGCCAATCCCGACAAGATTCGTGCCCAGCTGGCCGAACGCGGTGTGGAAGTGGAACAGTGGGGTGGCCAGACCAGCTGTATCGAAGTGTCCGCCCGTACGGGTCAGGGCATGGACCAGCTGCTGGAAACGCTTGCTCTCGAAGCCGAAGTGCTGGAACTCAAGGCCAACCCCGACGCACACGCCAAGGGTGCCGTGGTGGAATCCAAGCTGGACGTGGGCAAGGGCTCCATGGCTACCATCCTTGTGCAGAATGGTACCCTCCATGTGGGTGACCCGTTTGTCTGCGGTATCTACGCCGGTAAGGTCCGTGCCATGTTCAACGAGCGCGGCGAACAGATGAAGGTGGCACCTCCCTCTGCACCTTGCCAGGTACTTGGCTTTGACGGCACGCCTCAGGCCGGTGACGACCTGATTGTGGTGGACGACGAAAAGACCGCCCGCGAAATTGCAAGCAAGCGCCGCATGGCCGCCCGTGAACGCGATCTCCGCGCCCGTAGCACCATTTCTCTGGAATCCAAGTTCAACGAACAGAAGGAAGGCAAGCTTTCCGAACTGAACCTTATCGTCAAGGCCGACGTGGGCGGTTCTGCCGAAGCTCTGGCTTCTTCTCTGGAAAAGCTTTCCAACAGGGAAGTGAAGGTGAACATTATCCGCAAGGGTGTGGGCGCCATTACGGATTCCGATATCCTGTTTGCTACAACAGCCCAGGCTATCATTATTTCCTTCCACCTGATGCCTTCGCTCTCCGTGCGCGAAATGGCCCAGAAGGAAGGTATTGAAATCCGCAACTACCGCGTGATTTACGACTGTATCGAAGACATCAAGAATGCCGTGGAAGGCCTGTTGAAGCCCACCCTCAAGGAAGAACTTGTGGGCGAAGCCGAAATTCGCCAGGTGTTCAAGATTCCGAAGGTGGGTCTCATTGCCGGCTGTATGGTTACCGACGGCGAAGTGGACCGCACAAGCCATGTTCGCGTGTACCGCAATGGCGTGGAACTGGGAACCACTGTGGTCCAGTCCCTCAAGCGCATGAAGGACGACGTGAAGACGGTGGTCCGCGGATTCGAATGCGGTATCGGCCTCAAGGGTTACGACGACATCAAGGAAGGCGACAGCCTGATCTTCTTCAAGGAAGTCACCGTTGCCCGTACCCTGAAGGACGTGGCCCGCGAAGAAGCCGAGGAGAAGGCAAAGAAGGCGGCAGAAGAAGAAAAATGAGTTTCTAGTTACTAGAATATCTTAACGTGAAAATTCTAGTAACTATTAACTGCACCGAAGGTGCCATAAATGAGTAGAAGAACCGACAGATTAGATGAGCAGTTCCGCGAGGAAATCGGTAAGCTTTTGCAGAAAGGCTTGAAGGACCCCCGCATGAGCAGCCTTGCAAGCATTACCCGGGTGACCATCACCGAGGATTTGAGCTATGCGAAGATTCTCGTGTCCGTCATGGGCACCGACAAGGAAAAGCGTGACACCCTGGTGGGGCTGAACAACTCCGTCGGCTTTATCCGTGGAGTCCTGGGCAAGGCCCTCAAGATCCGGAAGATTCCGGAGCTGAACTTTGTTCTGGATGAGAACCTGGAACACGCCATGCGTATCGAATCCATCTTGGCCGAACTGAAGCAGAAGGGGGAACTCTAGCTTGACTCCTTCTGGATTTGTCCTGCTGGACAAGAATCCCGGTGAAACTTCTTTCAAGGCCCTTTTCCCGCTGAAAAGGGTCTTTTCTACAAAGCGCGTGGGTCATGCGGGAACCTTGGACCTGCGGGCATCGGGCCTGATTGTGGCCGCCATCGGCAGGGCCACCCGGTTGCTTCCTTTTGTAGAGGCCAAGGACAAGTGCTATACCTTCCGGCTCCATCTGGGCTACGAAACTGACACCCTGGAATGGGACGGGGATGTGGTCGCTCAGGGGGACGCGCGTGCAATAGACCGTGCCGCTCTTGAAGCGGTCCTCTCGCAGTTTACAGGCGACATCGACCAGATTCCCCCGCGTTATTGCGCCGTAAAGATTGACGGGCGCCGTGCCAGCGACTGGGCGGAACGGGGCAAGGATTTCGAGATGAAACCTCGCCGAATCCGCATCGAGTCCCTGAAAGTCGTAGGCGAAGGCGGCGTCACCGAAGGTTGCTCCGGCAAGTGCTTTGCCACCTTCGACCTGGAATGTGTCTGTTCCAAGGGAACCTACATTAGGTCTCTTGGGCGGGACTTGGCCAGGGCCCTGGGAACATACGGTTGTGTTTCCCAGATTCGCCGCCACCGCATAGGGAACATCACCCTGGACAATGCGGTCAAGGGCGAGAACCTGACGGCCGAAAATCTGGTGCCGGTAGATAAAGTTCTAGATTATCCAGTGTTGCGTCTGGACGATACCCAGATGGGGATTATCCGCAAGGGCAACTGGCTTCCCTGGAAAACGCCTGTAGAGGGCGTAGGGCCCGAAGGTCACGTGTTCGTGGCCAACGGGGTAGGCGAAGTCCTTTCCCTTTGCAGGTTCGAGCCTGGGCGCATTTGCCCGAAGTTTTTTTTAGGCGGGGATGACTGATATGCCGCAAGCGGTCCGCAGAGCCATAACCATGGGAAATTTTGACGGGTGCCACCTGGGTCACCAGGCGCTTTTCCGTTCCCTGAAGGCCGTGGCCGAGGTGAACGGCTTGGTGCCCACTGTCATCAGTTTCGAACCCCATTCCAACTATGTGCTCCGTGAACCCGGAGATCCCTTGCTCCTTACCACCACCAAGGAAAAGCGTGAATTCGTGGAGAGCCTTGGCCTTGAATTCTTGGTGATGCCCTTCACGAAGGAACTGGCGAGACTCCCTTTCGATGAATTTGTCCGTAAAGAGTTGATTGAAAAGCGGGGCGTGTGCTCTATGTTCTTTGGTCATGACCATTGCTTCGGTGCCGGCGGCAAAGGCAACTACGAGACCATTACGGCGGCGTTTCCCGAGCTTTCTACCCAGATGCTTTCCATCGTGCTTTACAAGGGGGAGCGTGTCAGTTCTTCGGCGGTGCGCAACGCCCTTTTGAACGGAGACGTGGACCGTGCCCAGACTTACCTGGGCAGGCCTTACCGGCTGTCTGGAACGGTGGTGGAGGGTAAGCGCCTTGGGCACACCATCGGGTTCCCGACGGCGAACCTGCAGGTGGAACCTTACAAGTTCCTGCCCAAGATCGGGGTCTATGTGGCCTCGGCACGGCTCGATTCCGAAAGGATTTTCCGTGCGGTGGTGAACATCGGCATGCAGCCCTCTACGGGCAATCACCAGCTGGCCATCGAGGCCTATATTCTGGACTTTGACGAAGACATTTACGGCAAGCCCCTTTCCTTGGATTTGCTCACCTACCTCCGGCCCGAGCAGAAGTTTGCAAGCCTTGAAGATTTGGTGCGCCAAATCGGCATGGACGCCGACACTGCCCGCCACTACAACGGCAACCATTGGGCAGAATAAAATGAAAATAATTTTTGCATCCTTGTTACTGTCAATTATCTTTGTTGTTTTGATTGTAATGACTTTTGGGAATAATTATAGGGACCCTTTTTTTGTAGACACATCCATTGCGCTTTCTCGATATGAACCGATGATTTCTGCAAATCAAGCCATAGGAACAACGGATGAGATGGTTCAAAAAAAATGAGTTATTTTGACGATTCTCTTTCAAAAATCCTAGATTCTTTATCGAAAGGGAAACTTGATGAACGGAATTTATTAGCGACTATTGATGGAATGTATAATTTACCGTCTTACGTTCTTTACGATAAAGATGATGTAGTGTTTACTGTTACGAAAAAGGTTAGTAGATTGAAGAAAAGAAAGATTCCTATATATTAGGAGCCTGACAATTTCCTATGATTGGAGGGGTATGCCTGTCGAGTTTAAAATCAAGAATAAGGGAATTTTCGAAGACGGTTTGGTGATTTTAACGAAAATTTGATAAATTTTTGATGAAAAATAAGCAAACTTAACGAAAATTATTGATTTTTGACGAATTTTTGATTAAATTTAACGAAAAAAGGATTCGTCAAAAATGCTCGAAAAGAAACTTGACTCGATTATCAGAACCGTCCTTGAGCAGAAATGCGAGAACAGCCACCTTGAAATCAAGAAGGCCGGGGAAGGATGCCCAAGGCTTTTCGATACACTGTCCTCATTCTCGAATCAAAAGGACGGAGGGGTGATTCTTTTCGGTATCGACGAAAAAAACGATTTCCAGGTCTGCGGGGTATATGACGCTGCCGACCTCATAAAAAAGATATCGGAACAGTGCCTGCAGATGGAGCCGCCCGTAAAAGCACTCTGCACGACGACGGTCTTTGACGGAAAGGCGGTTGTAAGTGCTGAAATCCCCGAGATCGACGACTTCCAGAAGCCCTGCTTTTACAAGGGTGGCGGCAGGTTGCGCGGCTCCTTTGTCCGTGTCGGCGAAAGCGACCGCCAGATGACTGAATACGAGGTCTATACCTACGAGGCGTTCAAGAAAAAAATCGAGGACGAGTTGCGGGTCGTGGAACGCGCCGGCGAAAAGGAACTGAGAACGGACGCCCTGAAAAAATATATGCTGGAGCTGCGGGAAAAGAAGCCCGCCATCGCCTCGCTTCCCATGGAACGCTGCCTGAGTTTGCAAGGATTCGTAGCGAACGGCCACCCGACTGTTACGGGACTCCTTATGTTCGGGATTTATCCGCAGGGATTCTTCCCCGGGCTCTGCATTACGGCAGTTTCCGTCGCGGGGACAGAAATCGGCACCGTCGGAGAATCCGGAGCCAGGTTCATCGACAACAAACGTATCGAAGGATCGATCCGTCAAATGCGTGACGAGGCCGTGGCGTTCGTCATGCGCAACATGAAAACCTGCACCACGATTGATGAACGGACGGGAAACCGCGTGGACAGGCCGGAATATCCGGTTGTCGCCATTCGCGAAATCATCATCAACGCGCTTGTCCACAGGGACTACAGCATCCATACGGACAATTGCCCGGTCACCATCAGGATGTTTCCTGACAGGATCGAGGTGGAAAACCCCGGAGGGCTTTATGGACGGAACCGCATCGAGACGCTGGGAGAGTTCGGCGCGGATACGCGAAACCCTTACCTGGCAAATGCCCTCGAAGTCATAGGGCAGACGGA
>JAEDLI010000092.1 GCA_016295375.1 Fibrobacter sp.
TGGCTGCTGCTGTGGGTATGGGAATCCCCGTGGAAGACCCCGTAGGTAACATGATTGTGGATATTGGCGGTGGCACTTCTGACATTGCCGTGATTGCCTTGAACGGAACGGTTTGCAACGCTTCTGTGCGCGTGGGCGGTGACGAGATGGACGAAGCCATCGTGGGCTACCTGCGTAGGATGTACAACTTGCATGTGGGCGAAAGCACCGCTGAACAGATCAAGATACAGATTGGTTCTGCAAGCCCCCTGGAAGAGGAACTGACCATGGAAGTTCGCGGTCACGACTTTATTGCGGGAATGCCCCGTACCATGACCATCAACAGCACGGAAATTCGTGAAGCCTTGAACGAACCTGTGACCGCCATTATTGAAGCGGTGAGGCAGGCTTTGAGCATGACGCCTGCAGAACTTTCTGCTGACATTTACGACAAGGGCATTATCATGACTGGCGGTGGCTCCCAGCTTCGCGGCTTTGATGAACGTATCCGCAAGGAGACTGGCCTTTCTGTAAACGTCATTGATGAAGCTCTGGTGTGCGTCTGCAAGGGTGCCGCCCGCATTCTCGAAGATTTGGACAAGTATCGTCCTGTACTGATTGCCTCGTCGAACTAGCCTAACTGAAAACGGTCCTCGATGCTTAGAGCGTTTCGCTTTATTGTCGGTTTGTTTTCGCAGAAGCATGGCATAGTCGCCTTTGCATTCTTTCTACTGCTTGGAATCTTGATGCGTCAGGCTCCGGAGGCCACGCAGAAGAGCGTCATATCGGTGGCTCTCGCCTCCGTGTTTTATCCGGCGCAGATGGTGATTTCGTCGGTAGATGAATTTCGTTCGGTGGCTCATGAAAATGAGATGCTGAAAGAGGAGAACGCAAGGCTCCGGCAAGAGACGTACTATGCCAGCGAAGCCCTGCAAGAACTTGCCCGACTGCATGCGCTGGTGCGCTTTGATGACAAGTGGGACTATCCAATTGTGACCGCACGTGTGGTGGGCCATAATCCCGGCCGTTTTTTAACGACTCTAGTCATCAATCGCGGAACATCGAGAGGTGTCAAGGAAGATATGCCGGTGTTTTCTATGAACGGCTTGGTCGGAAAAGTTTCCAAGGCTACCCTCACTCATTCCAGAGTGCAGCTTTTGGTGGACCCGAATCTTAAGTTGTCTGTACAGGAGCGCAGGACACGGGTGGTGGGCTTCTTGGAATCTGTAGATGGACGAACCCTTTCGGCTATGATTCCGACCCACGCCGGCGTGAAAGTGGGGGATACCCTGATTACTTCTGGCCTTGGCGGAATTTTCCCGAAAGGAATCCCGGTGGGTACGGTGACCCAAATTCGCCCCTCTGACTTGGAAGTGATGCAATTGATGGATGTAGTGCCTTTCCAGGAATTTTCTTCTTTGGAAGAGGTCTTTGTGATGGGCAAGGAACCGGAATGGGTTGTGCAGGAACTTTTAGATGAATAACTTGAAGTGGATAAAAGTTCTGTTGGTATTTATCGTCTGCTTTATTTTGCAGACGACGGTTGCTGAATGGATTCAGCTGTTTGGAGCAAGTCCCGATATTGTCGTTATCATGATCGTGTCCATCGCCATCAAGTTCGGGCCTGCGGCAGGGTGCTTCTGGGGATTCTTTGCTGGATTCACCCAGGATGTCTACGGACCTGCGGAATGGCTTGGTGCCAACACCATTTCCATGACGGTGCTCGGATTCTTGGTGGGCCAGCTTGAAGAAAGGTTCTTGACATTGAACCTGCCCATGAAATTGGGAGTGCTCGGCTTTGGATTCTTTGTGTGCGACATGGTTTATTTCTTCTTGACGGGGCTCGAAAAGGATGTGGTTACCAACCTGTTCTTTTCCAAGACCCTTCCGGAGTGTGCCTACACGCTGTTTGTTGCGGCCATCTATTTCCACTTGTCTATCGGGAAAAAGAAAAAGGTCCATGTTTAATAAGTCCGATAACGAGAGTGTTCAGAATCGGAACTGGAACGTACTGGTCTATATGACCGCCGTATTCGTTCTGTTTGTCATTCTATTGTTTCGGCTTTATTCCTTGCAGCATACTCACTATGACGAAAATTTCCAGCGGTCGGAGAACAACCGCCTGCGCCGAGTGGAACTGGTGGCCGAGCGCGGTTTTATTTACGACAGGAACGGCGAGGTCCTGGTGCGCAACAGGCCTTCTTACCAGATAGCCTTGCAGGCGTTGAACCTACCTCGGAAAAAGGCAGACCGGGATTCCATTTTTAATAAGTTGCTCCATATTGTGGACAAGGACGGAAAGAGGATGTTCGATTCCCTTTCGCTGGATACGGCATTCCAGCGGACCCGCTGGATAAAGAACAGGCCCATCCGCATTCTGGAAGATGCTTCGCCGGAGCAGGTCTCCATTATAGAGGAACATTCCGAAAAACTGCCCGGCGTGGTGACCCTTATCGAATCTAGGCGGGCCTACCCTTACGGGACACTTGCTTCCCATGTGCTGGGCTACACCAGCGAAATTTCCGAAGAGCAGCTGAAGTTGCCGGAATACGAAAATTATTCCCAGGGAGACCGTATTGGCCAGAAGGGGCTGGAGCAGTTTTATGACCAGGAGTTCCGCGGAACAAACGGTGTGAAGGTGGTGGAGGTGAACGCCTCCGGCCGCGAAATCAGTCAGGTGAAGGGGGTAGATAGCAAGGCTCCCATACCGGGACTCCATCTGGTATCGACTATCGATCTGAAATTGCAGAAGGTGGCAGAAGAGGCCATTCCGGATACGGCCCGAGGTGCTTTGGTTGCCATAGATCCCCGTAATGGAGAAATTCTTGCCATGGTGAGTTCGCCTAGGCTGGACCCGAATATTTTCTCCTTGAAAAAACGTGAACGCAACAAGGGATGGGCTCAGGTGGCCCTGGATTCCCTGCGGCCCTTGACCAACCGCGCCATTTCGGGAACTTACCCGCCGGCGTCTGTGTTTAAGCTGGTAACAGCCGGAGCGGGGCTGGAGTATGGCGTGCTTTCGGAATACAAGCATTATCCTAAATCTTGTACGGGCGGTTTCCAGTATGGAGCCCGCTACCAGAAGTGCTGGGGAAGCCATGGAAACCTGAACGTGGTGAATGCCATCCGGCTCAGCTGCGACGTGTTCTTTTACCAGGCCGGTCTAGACATTGACATGACCCGCATTAACGAATTCGGCAGGCGTTTCGGCCTAGGAGAAAAAAAACTGGGCGTAGATATTCCGGGCGAAAAGGCGGGATGGCTTCCGGATTCGGTTTCTTTCAACTTGCGCAACAAGCGCTTGGGTTGGCGTTGGGCCAGGGGGCTTATCCTGAACTTGTCCATTGGGCAGGGCCAGATTGTGACGCCCTTGCAGCAGGCGGTGCTTGTTGGGTCTCTTGCCACCAACAAGGGCGTTTACAGGCCGCATTTTATGAAGGAACTTCGGGATAGCGAAGGAAACGTGGTGCGGAAATACGAACCCGAAATTGTTCGCTCCGGAAAGATGAAGGAATCCACCCACCGTATTTTGATGGCTGCCATGGATTCTGTGGTGAACCACCCTGGAGGAACAGGTAAGCGTGGCCGCGTGCCCGATATCCGCGTAGGGGCTAAGACCGGTTCTGGCGAATGGAAGAAGGGCGAAAAGACCCACGCTTGGTATGCGGCAGTGGCCCCGCTGGACAATCCGGAAATCGCGGTAGCCGTGATTATGGAAGCCGCAGGTGGCGGTGGCGCCGTTTCGGGCCCTATTGCCCGTAAGGTGCTGATGGCCTACTTTGGGAAGGAGGACAAGAAATGAGTTCCGGTCATTTTTTGGACAAATCCCTGAAGGTGGACTGGTTCTTTCTTTTCTTGACCCTTTGCCTGATGGTCTGTGGTGTGTTGCTGGTTTATTCTGCCACCAACAACGAGAAGGTGGCCTTTTACGAGACTTTCTGGTTTAGGCAGATTATTTACTTTGTTTGCGGTAGCGCCATTGCGGCGGGCATTGTCTTTTTGCGTCTGGATTGGCTCAAGAGGATGGTGGTGCCCATGTATGTGGCGGCATTGATTCTGCTTGTCGTGGTGCTGTTTTTTGCCGGTGACGTAGTGAAGGGCGCAGGCCGCTGGATTGACCTTGGCATATTCAAGCTGCAACCCTCGGAGTTTGCAAAGATCGCCTACCTGCTGACCATATCCTATTGGCTCTCTAGGCATCCGGTGAGCCTGTTCAAGCTGAAGAGCTTTGTTGTGCCCATGCTTTTGTTTATTGTGCCCTTTGCCCTAGTGTTGAAACAGCCAGACCTGAGTACAGCCCTGGTGTTTATTGCGGTAACCTACGTGGGGTTCTTTTTTGCGGGACTCACTTTGACGGATATGTTCCTGTTGGCAAGTCCGCTCCTTTCGGTACTGTTCTCCCATTCCCAGACGACTATGTTTCAGGTGCTTTGGGGACTCCTGATTTGTGCTGTGGTGTTCTCCTTGGTGCGTCGCCGCTTGCCCAAGATTTTGACTGTTTTGTTTTTGGTGGTGAACATCTTTGCGGGTTATGCCAGTTCTATGGCCTGGAACATGTTGCAGCCCCACCAGCAGAAGCGGGTGAATACCTTTTTGGACCCCATGAGTGACCCCTTGGGAGATGGCTACCAGGTTTTGCAGTCCTTGACGGCTATCGGTTCCGGAGGCCTTAAGGGCAAGGGCTTTGGGCATGGCACCCAGACCAACCTGGCCTTCTTGCCTGAAGAACATACGGACTTTATCTTTAGCGTGCTGGGGGAACAGTTCGGCTTTATAGGTTGTGCCGTAATCCTTGTGCTTTATTTCTTGTTCCTCTGGCGGGCCACCTCGACCTGCAAGCTTTTCTCGGACCCCTTCATTACCCTGATTACCATGGGGGCCTCTACCATATTCCTTTTCCATATTCTTGTGAATATCGCCATGACCATAGGGCTTATGCCCGTGACGGGGCTTCCCTTGCCGTTCCTTTCTTACGGAGGCTCCTTTGCCCTTACCTGTATGGTTTTGGTCGGTGCGATTCTTTGCATGAGGTTCCAGGGCCATCGCCAGTAATTATATTTATGGCATTATGGCTACTATTCCTACCCTCAAAGACAATCTGGTTATTGAAAACATTTGCCCCCAAATCGAAGGGGGGCGTTTTATGCTCAAGCGTGAGCCCGGTGATACGGTAACGCTTACGGCGGATATTTTCCGTCACAGTCACGAGAAGTACGACGCTGCAATTTTCTACCGTCACGTGTCCAAGAAAAAATGGGAAAAGGCTCCCATGCACTTTGTGGATAATGACCAGTGGGAAGGTTCCTTTACCGTCAATAACATCGGTTACTACGAATACAAGATTTGCGCCTGGACCATTGAACCGAAGGATGTTCCTACCGAGTCCCCCGTGATGAAACTCCGTGTGGACCCTACCTACAGCCGTGTAGGAACCTGGTACGAGATGTGGCCCAAGAGTCAGGGCACCGACCCCAAGAAAAGTGCTACCTGGAAGGACTGCGAAAAGCAACTGGACTACATTGTGAATCTCGGCTTTGATACGGTTTACCTGGTGCCGATTCACCCGATCGGTGTCACGAACCGTAAGGGCGCAAACAACGCCTTGCACGCCAAGGTGGACAAGAAGGGCAAACCCATTGAACCGGGATGCCCCTACGCCGTGGGTAACAAGAACGGTGGCCATTACGACGTGGACCCGGAACTGGGTACCATGAAGGACTTCGAGCATTTTGCAAAGACCGCCCGTGACAAGGGTCTTCGCCTGGCGCTGGACATTGCCCTCAACTGCAGCCCGGACCACCCCTACGTGAAGAGCCATCCGGAATGGTTCTACCACGAACCGGACGGCAGCATCAAGTTTGCGGAAAACCCGCCCAAGAAGTACGAAGACATTTACCCCTTCGACTATTACAACGAAAACTACAAGGCCCTGTGGAAAGAAATCGAGAACATCATTCTGTTCTGGGCCGACAAGGGAATCGAGATTTTCCGTATCGATAATCCCCATACTAAGCCTTTCCCCTTCTGGGAATGGCTCATTGCCGATGTGAAGGAAAAACGTCCGGAACTGGTGTTCTTGGCCGAAGCATTCACTCGTCCGAAAATGATGCACCGTTTGGCAAAGTCCGGCTTTGACATGAGCTATACCTACTTTGCCTGGCGGTCTGCCAAATGGGAATTCGAGCAGTACCTGAAGGAACTTACCCAGAGTGGTGCCAAGGAATACATGCGGGGCATTTTCTTCCCGACGACTCCGGACATTTTCCCGAAGTACCTGGCCTACAAGGGCCCCAACGCCTTCAAGCAGCGTTATTTCTTGGCGGCCACCCTTTCGAGCCTTACCGGCATGTATAACGGTTATGAGCTGTGTGAAAACATCCCGAGTCCTATCAAGGAAGAACTGGCCGACAGCGAGAAGTACCAGTACAAGGTTCACAACTGGAGCGGTCCGGGTATCCAGGACTTTGTCCGCCGGGTAAACACCGCCCGTCAGGAACATGCCGCCCTGCAGGAATACGACAACCTGGAATTCCACTACGCCCAGAACGACCAGCTGATGGTTTACTCCAAGAAGACGGGCGACGACATTATCTTGTGCGTGTGCAATATGGACATGGACAACCCGCAAGAAGGCCTGGTGGAAATCAACATGTCAAAGCTTGGCATGGCCGAAGACGCTTTCTACTTCTTGAAGGACGTGATTACCGGCGACAGTTTCGTGTGGCGTGGCAGCAAGAACTTTGTGCGCCTGGACCCGGCCCGTGCTCCCGGACACATGTTCATTGTGAAGAGGATTTAGTAGAGGTTAGGATCTAGAGACTGGGGGCTAGTGAATTTGGGTATAAAACATTATCCACTAAATCCTAGACCCTAAATCCTAAATCCTAGATCCTAGATCCTAGTCTCTAATTTCTAGTCTATTACATCGCCTGGTATATCTTGAATATGGCTAGGATCTTCCCGATGATGGCGGGGATTCCCGGACACAAGAAGCAGAGCATGACGCGGGTGACGCGGTTTTTCCACCAGTGCTTCACCTGCCAGATGTCGTCGGCGAGGGTCTCCATTTCTTGGACTCTCGGCGGGCGCATATAGACCTGGGTCAGGGCGGTAAAGAACCCGACGCCGATAAGCGGCGTAAGCCCTGTGAAGGGCGCCATGACCAACGCCACTAGAACCGTGAGAGGGTGTCCGCCTGCGATGATGGTGCCCAGCATGGCGCCGCCGCCGGTAAGCATGGCCCAGTGGAGGCTCAGTTCGCCGGCTTTTTCGATGCCCGCTTGGTATCCGATGTAGATAATGCTTGCTACGATGGCTACGGGGATTGCCCAGCCGATGATTTTCCAGATAGGGGAGCCCTTGGGGATAACCGTGATGGATTCTTCGCTGGGGAGTTCCTTGTTCTCGCTGATGATGCTGGCGATTCCCTTCACGTGACCGGCGCCCACCACGGCCACCACCTTGTTTCCAGGGGCGGTCTTGATCTTGCTGGCCAGATACTGGTCCCGCTCGTCAATCAGGACCTTCTTTACTTCGGGGAAGGTCTTGCCGAATTCCTGCATCATGGCACTGAGGGAATCCTGTTCCTTGATTTTGGCCAGTTCTTCTTCGCTGACCTGGGTCTTGTCGAAGATGCTCCCGAACAGGCCGCCCAGGAGGCTCAACTTGCGGTACCAGGGGGTGCATGCCCAGGCCCGCTTCAGCGTAATCTTGATATCTCGGTCGGCAAGGATCACGGGGATTTCGTTTCCTTCGGCCTCATCTACAGCCTCTTTCAGTTCGGCTCCTGGCTTGACTCCGGTCTGGGCGCCCATGCGTTTTTGGTACGATCCCAGCACCAGGTTGGCGATGAGTGTGGCGAGCTGCTTGTTCTTGATGACGGACTTCAGGTCGGTGTTTTTCCAGCGGTCGGGGTCCTTGAGGGACTGCATGCGCCCGGCGTCCAGTTCTACGCATACGGTGTCGGGCTTTTCGTTTTCGATGGTCTCCCTGACCAGTTCCTTGGAAACCTGGGAGATGTGGGCCGTGCCTACAAGGACGATTTCCCTGTTGTCGCCGGTAGATATCCGGTAGATGTCCGCATTTTCACTCATGATGGGCGAAAAAATAGAAAAAAGGGGGGTGCTGTCCGCAGGAAATGCCTAAAAATGCAAAAAAAAGGTAAAAAGAGGATTTTTCAAAAAAAAATGTGTATATTTGAAAGGGTTATTATTTTTTTCGGAGGAAAATCCTATGAAAAAACTATTGATGGGTGTTTCTTTTTTGGCAATGATTATTGCCGGTTGTGCAGGTACGGTTTCGGACGATCCCGAAAAGATTGACAACGCCTTGGTAGGTTTTACATCGTGTGTGCAGGGTTCTCGTTGGAATGAAGCATTGGATTATGTGACTGAGAGCGAAGCCAACGAGATTAGTGTTGGCGATGAATTCAAGGAAGAATACAAGGTGGCCGCCCGCCGTTTGCCTCTTTCGACTCTCCGCAAGGCGGGCTTGAAGGTGGATGGCAAGGGCCGCTTGATTGGCATCAAGGCCGCCATGGATGAAGCCAACGAACGCTATATCGTTTCCGAAGAACAGGCCAAGGTGGGCACCAACCTGGAAGAAATGGAAAAGGAACATATCCGCCGCCGCCTGGAAGAAGGCCAGCGTGTCTTGAAGCAGGAAGAAGAAGCGGCCAACCAGGAACAGGAAGACATCGTGTATTCCAATAAACTGACGGAAGAGGAAAAGCGCAAGTATGGCAGTACCCGCGACCTACAGGCTCCGGAGCAGTTCCAGGACGAAAATACGGAAGCTGCCGAAGAAGAAGTCCATGGCGACTACGAATCTGACTGATTTAAGATAAATTAAATTTTAAGTTTCCCTCGACTGCTGTCGGGGGATTCTTGTAAAGAGACATGAAACGCTTATCGATTCTTTTATTAGCATTTACCTTGATGCTCGTTGGATGCGGTGACTGGGGAACCGATGATTCTGATTACGGTTACCAGGCAAAATTCCATTTCCATTATTACTATGGACAAGATTGCTCCTGGATGGGGGCCGACTACCTTTGCGGTGATGCCTATTCGCTGTCGCCTTCTTTGACGGTGTCCGTGAAGGTGGACTGGAACGGGGATGCTGCTGTCTACTATGATGGATACGGCCCCTACTATTTCTGGAAAGACGAGTACGACTACGCTTACGACCGGCATTATGGCGAATACTATTACCAGTTCAACTTGGACGGCAACTACAGTCTAACCGTTTATGTTTCGGGGGCCGAGGTCATATACGCCGACACCTATACCGGGGTGGAACACCACTATTTCTACGATGTGTGGTAAATGTGAAATGAAATTAGCTCTTGCTTCTCTGCTCTTTTCGATTCTCTTTGTTGCCGTTGCCATGAAGACTCTTTCTGGTGGTGGCAGGGACCCTTTTTTTATCGATACATCGCTTGCGCTTTCTCGTTATGAACCGATGCTTTCTGCAAATCAGACTATAGGAACAATGGATGATTTTGTTCGAAAAAGAATGAACTTTTTTGACGATTCTCTTTCAAAAATCCTAGATTC
>JAEDLI010000093.1 GCA_016295375.1 Fibrobacter sp.
AGGGGCTAGGATCTAGGGGCCGCTGGTCGCAAGATGCTTTGAGGCGCGAGGTTCGAGGCACGAGGCGCGAAGAATGTCATCCTCGCGCAGGCGAGGATCCGCTTGAAGTGTTAATAGTTAGGGGTTAGGATTTAGGGGCTAGGATCTAGGGGCCGCTGGTCGCAAGATGCTTTGAGGCGCGAGGTTCGGGGCACGAGACTCGAGGAATGTCATCCTCGCGCAGGCGAGGAGCCGCTAGATGTGGACGAAGGGCGTTAGGGATTAGAATCTAGAGTTGCAGGTAATAAGACGCTTTGATGGTTAGTAAAGTTTTTTCGAAGGAGCAAAATATGAAAAAAAAATCTCGTAAATTTTTTTCCGCAGGGCTCGCGATTTCTATCGCCTTTTTGGTCGCGGGTTGCGAAGACGTGCGGGTGGAAAAATACCCCAATGGCCAGGTGCAGTTCGAAACCACCTACGTAAACGACAAGCGCGAGGGTCTAGAAAAGGAGTTCTACGAGAACGGCAAGCTGAAGCGGGAAACTCCTTATAAGGAAGACCGGCGGGAAGGCCTTACCAAGGAATATTTTGAAGACGGCACCTTGAAATCGGAAATTCCCTACGCCGACGGTTACATCGAAGGCACGGTGCTCCGCTACCACAAGAACGGCAAGCTCGCTTCCAAGGCAATGTTCCAGAAAAACAAGCAGGTGGAACTGGGTGAAAGTTTTGACGAAAGCGGCGAGCCCGCTACACACGGGAGCTACAAGGACCCCCGTGACGGAATCGCCTACGAGTGGGTCCGCATCGGCGACCAGCTCTGGACCGCCGAGAACCTGAACTACGCCACAGCCGCAGGTTCCCTATGCATGCAGTGCAACAACTGGGGCCGCCTCTACGACTTTGAAAGCGCCAAGAACGCCTGCATGGACGGATTCCACATGCCGAGTAAGGACGAATGGCAAAAACTGATTGCCGCCGCAGGCAACAAGCCCGCCCAGGCCTTGAAGGCCGGATTCGGCTGGGATCCCATTACCGAAGGCACCAACAACTACGGCAACGGCAAGGACGAGCTGGGCTTTGGCGTAAAAGCAGGAGGAGCACACTTCGCCAAGAGCGACGTGCCGCTCAAAGAACGCAAGTTCGATTCCGCCGGAAAAAAGGCCTACTTCTGGACCGCCGAAGGCGAAGTGGTGGTATTCCACCACAACAAGGACGTCGCTACCTTCGAGAAGTTCAATCCCGAACACGGCGCAAGCCTGAGGTGCCTGAAGGACTAATTACAAGTGTGTAGTGTGTGATGTGAGATGTGAAATTACACATTCCACACCTCACATTTCACATTAATCCTACGTCGTGTATTCCGCGTTGATCTTTACATAGCCGTAGCTCAGGTCGCAGGTGAAGGCGCTGGCAGAGGCCTGACCGATGTTCAGCACCAGTGTCACCTTGTATTCCCGCTGGCGGACCACCGCATGGAGTGCCGCCGTCTGAGCTTCGTCCAGAGGCAGCGGGCGGCCGCCCTCCAAGACTTTCACGTCGCCGAAGTAAAGGTCGGTGTGTTCGGCCACCATGTTGCAACCGCTACTGCCTGCACTGCTGAGGATACGTCCCCAGTTGGGGTCTTCGCCGAACATGGCGCACTTCGCAAGGTTCGATGTTCCGATGAAGCGGGCCATGCGGAGCGCCTCTTCGTGGCTTTCGGCCTTTTCGATGCGCAGTTCAATCAGCTTGGTAGCGCCTTCGCCGTCGCGCACGATGTCCTTGGCAAGACTCTGCATGATAAGCATCAGGGCCGCACGGAACTCGCCCTGCTCCGAGAGGCTCAGGTCTTCGTAACGCAATCCGCTCATGCCGTTGGCAAGCAAGATGCAGGTGTCGTTAGTGCTGGTGTCGCCGTCCACCGTAATCGCGTTGAAGGAATCGGCGATGTCCGCACGGAATTCGGCAAAGAAGTCGATGGGGAGCGAAATGTCGGTGGTAATGAAGGCGAGCATGGTGGCCATGTTGGGATGAATCATGCCCGAGCCCTTGCAGGCGCCGCCGATAGTCACCACACCCTTTTCGGTATGGATTTCTACCGCGTGGCTCTTGAGCGCAAGGTCGGTAGTGAGGATGGCGCGGCCGAATTCCTCGGAGGCGTCGGCGTGGAGCTTTTCCACCAGCTTGGGGATCCCGGCCTCGATCTTGTCCATGGGCATCAGATGGCCAATCACGCCGGTGCTGCATACCAGCACGCTCTTGGGCGCAAGGTTCAGGGCCTCTTCGGTAAGGGTGGCCATGCGTTCGGCATCCTTGTAGCCCTGTTCGCCGGTACAGGCGTTGGCGTTTCCGCTGTTCACCACCACAGCCGTTGCAAAATGGGCATGCTCCAGGGCAGCCTTGTCATAAAGCACCGGGGCGGCCTTCACCTTGTTGGTGGTAAACACCGCAAAGCAGCGGGCGGCCTTTTCGCTCTTGAGAAGCGCCATGTCGGCATTGCCGCTGGCCTTGATGCCTGCGCAGATTCCAGATGCCGTGAAGCCCTTGGGGGAACACACACCGCCATTTTCCAACAGATTGTACATATCGACTCCTGCAAAAGGCGCCCTTCGGGAACTGCCGTTCCCCAAAACGCCGGTAAATTTTTTACCTTGTAGAGCATGGAAAAGAAAATCCCGTTTACACAAGAAGCCTACGACCAGCTCGTCAAGGACCTCAATAATTTAAAAAATGTAGAACGTCCCCGCGTGCTGCAAGAACTGGTTGACGCCCGCGCACAGGGCGATTTGAGCGAAAACGCCGAATACCATGCCGCCAAGGAGCGGCTTGCCGCCATCGACAACGTGGAACTGCCCAAGCTGCAGGACCAGCTGGCCCGTGCCGAAGTGGTGGCCTTTGACGCCTCCTCCGACACCATCCGTTTTGGTGCCACCGTCACCGTCAAGAACCTGAAAACCAAGCGGGACGTGGTTTACCAGCTGGTGTCTCCCGAAAGCGTAGACGCCCTCAACGGGAAAATCAGTTTCAAGAGCCCCATCGGTGCGGCCCTCATGGGCAAGAAGCGGGGCGACAAGGTAGAAGTTTCCACCCCCAAGGGCGTGAACAACTTCGAAATCATCGACTTCAAGTAAGGCGAACAGGACCGCCCGCGAGACCAGGATGATTGTAGCCCTCATTGGCAAGGACCAGTTTTCCAAGGACATCCGCATCGAGAAATTCATTGCCGATGCCCTGGGCGAACGGAAAGACGACCCTCTTTCCAAGCAGATCCTGTACGCCACGGACACGAACATCCCTTCCATTGCCGAAGCGGTAATGACCGCCTGCGACTCCGTGTCCATGTTCAGCCCGGAACAGGCCATAGTGGTGCGCAAGGCCGAAGCCCTCAAGGCTGACGACACCAAGGCCCTGGCCAAATGGCTGGGGCATGGCCCTCAGTGCAAGCTTTTGCTGGACTTCGAGACTCTCGCCGCCAACACGGAACTCTACAAGGCCCTGAAAAAGGCGGGCGAAATCGAGAAGGAATACGACGAGCCCAAGTCCTATAAGATGGCCGACTGGATTGCCTCGGTCATCCCCTCCCATTTCAAGAAGACCATCGACAAGGATGCCTGCCAGTACCTGGCCGAAGCCCTGGGCACCGACACCAAGCTGGTGTGCGAAGAAGTCGAAAAGATTCTCCTGTTCCAGCCGGAATGCAAGAAAATTGACCTGGAACTGGTCAAGACCATGGTGGTTTCCCAGCGGAAAATCGTGGCCTACGAAATCAACGACTATTTCGGCATGCGTGACGGCAAGGCCTACGCCAAGAAACTAAACGAAATGTTCAACAACGGCGTGCAGGCGGTGCAAATCGTGGCGTCGCTGTACTACTACGCCGTAGATCTGATGAACTTTTCGGCCCTGCTCGCGAAGGGCATGACCCCCAAAGACGCCGCCGCCGAACTGGGCAAGAACGACTTTATCTTCAACGTGAAGGGCAAGGCTCCCGAATGCGCAAGACGCTGGGGCAAGCCGCTACTCTGCCGAGTCATCCGCAGGCTTGCCGACCTGGACTTTGAAATCAAGAGCGGGAAATGCTCCACCCGCATTAGCCAGGAACTGGCGCTAGCTGCCCTGGTGGTGCGCTAGAACTTCGTATCTACAGGATTGAACTGGAGCTGGATTCCCGAGCGGATCCAGCCGTCCACGCCGTCTTTGCCGGGGCTATTGGCCAGGTTCTCGTACTTGCGGCCGCCGCCACCCAGGTAGAAGCGCAGCCATTCGTTAAACTTGAGACGGTATTGAACGTCCAGCACATACTGGGCTTCTTCCACACCGGAGGTTGCTCCTTCTACATCGACGGCGATGTCGTAGTCGGTATAGAGTTCCTTGTCGCCCTGACGGAGCCATGCCGCCGTAATGGCCAGAGAATGGTCGCCGTAGGTCCAGCCCAGTTCAAGCCACAGGTCCAGAGCGTCTGAGCCGCGACGGTAACCAACGGGATAGTCCACAAAATAAGCGTCGGCGTAGTTGGCCTCCCCCTGCTCGCGGTAGTTGCTGCGGTAGTTCCGGCGGCTGGTGTATTTCAGGAGCGGAAGCCTGCTGTTGTTGGCGACGGGGTCGGTACGGACCACCTCAAAACGCCAGGAGTATTCGCCTAAACGATTGGTCTTGACCTGATGGAAATAGCCCGCCATGTAGTTCAAGATGGAACGGTTGGTGCCCTTGTCGTCGTCTTCGCCTACGGGGCTGTTGATGTCTTCCATGTTGAATTGTCCATAGAACCGAGCACCTGCCGCGGTTTTGTAGCCCAATTCAAAAGTAGCCGTTGCAGATGTATAGCCCGTGGCGAAATTATTGTGCCAAAAAATAAAGGGACTGACGGAACGGAATTCCAGGGCCTTGCCCCCAACCACGCTCTGCTCCACCACATAGACCCAGAACTTGTTGGTCTCTACGCCCATGCGATGATACACCATGTTTTTGACATTGTCGGTATAGGTTCGGTTCCGCTGGTTCGGGACCTGCCGACCGGGGTCGGTGCATTTCTGGTCGTAGGCCTCGGTGCCTTCCGGCGGACAACCCGTAGAGTGATCCGTCACGTCGCCAAAGAGCCACGGATTCAAAGAACTGAGCATGAAGTCGTAACGGAAAAATCCGGGAGCGAACTTCCAATGGAATCCGTCGTGATATGGTACGCCACCCATCGTAATGTCATTCCTGGAAACTTTCAGGTCGTCGGGGCTGAAACGGCCAAACTGCACGAAGCCCACGCCGTTGTTCCACTTGGCATAGGCGTTGTTGGGCACGTTGATGTCCAGCTCGCTGGGCTTGTAGGTGAAATTCGTTTTCCAGTCGTCCTGATACCAGGCCTCCAGATCCTTGCGGAGAGGCGCTTCCAAAAGCACCTGGAAATCCTTGTAACCTGCGCGAAAACTTAGGGTGAAAAACGGATGGACGGATTCTTCGTAACTGCGGGCGTTTTCCAGCGGGATGCGGAGCCCCCGCCAGTTGCGACCGTACCAGTCCGCCGTATCCACGGCGAAGGTAGGCTCCGTAGGGCCGCCGTTGAGCCCGATGTCGAAATCCGTGCCAATCTGGAAATAGCCGGTTTCGCCATAAGTCGAAACGGACAGGCCCAGGGAGGCTGCCGCCAGTGTCAAAATCGCAAATTTGGAGCGAATCGCACCCATATACGAATAATCTAGAAAAAAGCGGTGGCGGGAGGGCTGTGGACTTTGAAAGGAGATGCCCGGTCAAGCCGGGCATGACAAGAGGAACGCGAGCGGTCATTAAAAACCTTCTTGTATCGAAGAATTTGTCTTCGATACAAGAAGGGATCACCCAGGCAGGGAGACCCAGGTGATCCCTCGTGTTGTGGTGGATACGCTTGCGCGTATCCGGTGTGTGTGTTAGTTAAGGACTAGAAAGAATCCAGCTTGAAGCCACCATTGCGGAGGAAAGCCGGCACATCGTAATCCACGCCGTTGGTCTTCAAGGAGCCTTCGGCATAGTTCGTGTTGCGGGGTTCTTCCACTTCGCGGACAGGCATTTCGGCCATGGTCTGGCGGGTGTAAGCCGGAGTACCATAGTCACCGTTAGAGAGCTGGTCCATATCGGCGATGCCGGGCATTTCTTCCGTTTCAGGAAGCGTTGCCGTAGCAATGCCTTCGGGCATCATCTTCTCTTCGAAGGCGGGGGCCTGGGCGTTGAACTGTGCAGAGGCGAAGTCTGCGGCAGGAGCCTGGGGAAGAGTGTCCATAGGAATGGTCAGGGATTCACCGGCAGGCTTGGCGACCGTCGTGGGCTGGGCAAGAGCCACAAAGTTGGTGGCCGTCGGGCGCGGAGTCGCCGTTACGGGCTGGGTCTGCTGAAAGCCGGCCGAACCACCGATGGAGTTGACCAGGTCCTGCATCTTGGGAGCGGCAGGGGCCATAGGCACGTCGGCAGCGCTTGCGAACATGGGCTTCATCTCGGAACCAGAAGTTCCGCCACAACCGGTGGCGATAACGGTGATGCTCACCTTGTCGCCCAATTCCGGCAGCAGGATGTCACCGACGATAATGTTCGGGTCGCCCATTTCACCCACGGCTTCGTAGAGGTGGTCCAGGGCTTCTTCGTGTTCCAGCATGGAGTAGTTTTCGCCATGGGAAACGTTCACCAGCACACCGGAGGCGCCTTCCACGTTCACTTCTTCCAGAAGCGGAGAAGAAAGGGCCATGTCTACAGCCTTGACGCCGCGACCTTCGCCTTCGGCAATGCCCGTACCCATAAGGGCGGCACCGCCATTGGACATAACCGTCTTCACGTCGGCAAAGTCCACATGGATAAGGCCATGACGGAACATGATACCGCAAATGCTGCGGACGGCGTTGCCGAGAATTTCATCGGTGAACTTGAAAGCGCTTTCCAAGGTCATCTTCTTGTCCGTACTTTCTACGGTGGCAGCAAGCTTCTTGTTGTCCACCACAATCATGGTGTCCACGGCCTTTCTCAGGGCCTGGATACCGCTTTCGGCATTGCGCTTGCGGACAGGACCTTCGTAGCGGAAGGGTTTGGTCACCACGGCAATCGTGAGGATGCCCAGTTCCCGGGCCACGGCACCCACAATCGGAGCAGCGCCCGTTCCCGTACCACCGCCCATACCGGCAGTGATAAAGACCAGGTCGGCACCCTTCATGGCTTCCTTCAGGTCGTCCACGTTTTCTTCGGCAGCCTTGCGGCCCACTTCGGGCTTTGCACCGGCGCCGAGATTCTTGGTGGTCTTCTGGCCAATAGCGATCTTGTGGTCCGCTTTGCTCAGGTCTAGAGCCATGGCGTCAGTATTGACGGCGTAGTATTCCACGCCTTCAATATTCATGTCCACCATGCGGTTCACGGTGTTACCACCGGCGCCGCCCACGCCAAAGACCTTGACCTTCGCGTTGTTGAGGGTTGATTCATCCATCACGATGTGTGAGGTTGGGGTTATGTCGAATTCACTCATAGTTTGTCTCCCTGTTGTGAGTGGTTGTTTTGTTTTAGAAATAATTTTTTAGGACGTCCTTGAACCATTGAAGGCTCTTTTTCATGGACACCGAAATCTGCTTGCCGGTTTCACGGCGCTTTTCCTTGCGGCGCTGCTTGGCGGCATACAGCAACAGCCCGATTCCTGTGGCATAAGACGGATTGGAATAGCTCTGTACACCACCGACTTCCCGAGGGTGACCGATACGCACGGACTTGCCGAACACCTTTTCTGCCACGGTATCGATACCGTCCAGGGCGCAGCAGCCACCGATCAAAACGATACCGCCGTTCAGCAGCACATCCATATTGTGCTTTACCAGGTCCTTTTGCAAAAGCTTGAAAATCTCTGCACAGCGGGCCGTAATCACCTGAGTCAGAAGCTTGCGGGAACACGGGACATCGCCACGATCACCCACGCTTGGAACCGGGAAAGTCTCGTCTTCTATCAGGTTATTCAGGCGGCAAGTGCCATAACGTTTCTTGATATCTTCCGCCTTCGAAAGGGAAATGGGCACGCTCAGGCACTTGCTGATATCGCTGGTAATGGCGTTCCCGGCCACGTCCAGAGAGGCCGTGTAACGGACGGACTCGCCCACAAATACGGCGATGTCGGCCGAACCCGCTCCAATGTCAATGAGGGCTACGCCCAACTCACGTTCGTCATCGGTCAGTACTGCCGAGGCGGCGGCCAAAGGTTCCAGCACCAGTTCTTCTACATGAAGGCCTGCGCGGGTGACGCTCTTGTCCAGGTTCTGGATGGCATTCGGGCGGGAGGTGACCACCTGAACGTCAACGCTGAGCCTGCGACCGTTAAGCCCCTTCGGATTGCGGATTCCCGCCTGGTCGTCCAGGGTGTATTCTCCGGGGAACACGTGAAGGATTTGCCCCGCCGATTCCGGGATGGTACTGGCCAGGTTCTTGACCCGTTCAATATCCACTTCGCGAACCTCTCCGGTAGGGAGCGTAATCAGACCCTTATAATTGACAGAGGACACGTGGCTTCCGGCAATGCCCACATAGACATCGCGAACATCGAAATCGATGAAGGGTTCCAGCTGCCTGATGACATTCTGCAATGTCTCCACCACGTCGTCCATCTCGTCAGGACGCTTCAGGGGCAGGGCCCCGCAGCAAAGAATCCGGACCGTGGTGTCGGGGTTCATGGCTCCCGCGAACAGGTTAATCTTGGAAGTCCCGATGTCGAGACCGAAAACCAGATCTTCTTTTCTCAATTCGTTGTTGTTGTCATCCATTGACACACCTCTTGTCAAAATTTCTTATGTACAAGAAACCCGCAAAACGCAAATCCACCTCCCCGGCACAGTTCATGTCCTGAGGGAAGCCGCGCTTCACCGATTCGTATAAGGTCCATAGATTACTATCCCATTCCCTTTCGGGGAACAGAACCTTGTAGCCCACATCGCTAAAGAACATTTCGTATGCCCGGTGCTCTTCGCTCCAGGATACCTGAGACACAAGACCGTAAAGTTCGGCATTTTCCTGTTTGAGCTTTTGCAGGTGAGACGCCACATCCGCAATACGTTCAAAGGCCATAGAATCCACCACCGGCAAATGGAACGCCGTAGAGGTGGACATGGGCAAGAGAAGCCCCCGTTCCGAATAAACCGTCGCATGGCTCCCCTGGAAGAACGCCACCACAGGCGAGGATTCCTGCACCTTGATGGTGAGGGAAGAGGGAAAATGCTTTTCCACCGTCACCTTGTGAATCAGGGGGAGCTGCATCAAGTTTTTCTCTACGGAATCCTCGAACACTTCGGACAGGAGCATTCCAGGTTCCACCTGGGCATTCTGCACCACGTCTTCCCAGGTAAGCATGCGATTACCTTCAATATCGATATACTGCAGGTGCCGAAGTTCCATGGGGTTGAAACGCTGCAGGTAGAAACGGTTCGTCCACGCGAGGGTAGCAAGGATTACCAGCACAAGACCGATAATCCAGCCACGACGCTTAAACCAGCCCAAGCTCTTTTTCGCGCCATTCTTGATTTTCATGGCACGGGTGCGCTTGCGCTTTTCCTCGTTGTAGCCTATACGACGTCCAAGGAA
>JAEDLI010000161.1 GCA_016295375.1 Fibrobacter sp.
GCGGTGGCGGGAATTGCAAACAAGATGGGCGCTCGATACGCGAAGACCGTTTTTGTGACCTCCGAAGATGCCGCCAAGTATTTCCCGGCAGGAAAGACCATGATTCTTGGAAACCCCGTCCGAGAATTGCCCGCCGAAGACAGCCTGGAACGCCCCGTGGAATTCCGCGAGGGCAAGAAGGCCGTGTTTATCGTGGGGGGCTCTCAGGGAGCAGTCGGCATCAATACGAAAATTGAGGAAAGTATCGGCCGGATTACCGGGAACGAGGACGTTTCCGTGGTGTGGCAGGTAGGCGTGAAAAACGTAGATGACATTACGGGTCGTCTGGGAATTCTGCCCAATGTGTCGGTGAAGGGATTCTTGAACGGGATCTACGCCTACATGAAACATGCGGATCTGATTATCAGCCGCGCAGGAGCTTCGGCCCTGGCAGAAATCCTTGCCTTCGGCAAGCCCTCTATTTTGCTCCCGTTCCCCCATGCTACGGCAAACCATCAGGAACACAACGCCCGTGCCGTCGAAAAGGCGGGGGCTGCCTTGGTGGAGCTGGACAGCGACGAAAATCATTTGTGGGACAAGGTGGAATCCCTGCTGTTCGATAGCGAGAAACTGGCCAAGATGGCGGCTGCGGCAAAGAAGCTTGGAATGCCTGATGCGGCCGACAAGATTGCAAAGGTGATTTTGGAAAAGGAAAGTGCATAATGCAGATTAATGATTGTAAACGTGTCCGTCGCTTGCACATGGTGGGTATCGGTGGTGCCGGTATGTCCGGTATCGCAGAAGTCCTTCACGAGAACGGCTTTGTGGTGACCGGCTCGGACATGGGCGAGGGCTCTGTCATTGACTACCTGAAGCACCTGGGTATCCGCGTGGATAGCAAGCACGAGGCCAAGAATGTGGAAGACGCCGACCTGGTGGTTTACTCTTCTGCCATTCCTTACGACAATCCCGAGCTGGTAGAGGCTCGTGCCCGTCGCATACCCGTGATTCGCCGTGCCGAAATGCTTGGCGAACTCATGCGCATGAAATACACCTTGGCCATTTCCGGTACACACGGCAAGACCACAACCACTTCTATTGTTGGAGAAATCTGGGAAGCGGCGGGTCTTGACCCCACCATTATCGTTGGTGGCGTGGTGAAGGGCAAGGGAAGTGGCGCAAAAGTGGGCAAGGGGGATTACCTCATTGCCGAAAGCGACGAGTTTGACCGCAGTTTCCTCTCCATGATGCCCAGTTCCGCTATCGTGACCAACATCGATGCCGACCATCTGGACACTTACGAAAATATTGACGAAATCAAGGAAGCCTTTGTCCAGTTCGTGAACAAGATTCCCTTCTACGGACAGGCCATCCTTTGCATTGACGACCCCAACGTTCAGCAGATTTATTCTAAGGTGCGCAAGCCGGTGATTACCTACGGGTTCTCCCGCCAGGCCAAGTACCATATCGATAACCTCCGTTTCGAAAAGGGATACCCTCATTTTGAAATTTTCAACGACGGAAAATCTCTCGGCGAATTCCGGCTGCAGATTCCGGGTCGGCACAATGTGCTGAACGCCACCGCCGCCGTGGCCCTTGCCATGGAAGAGGGAATCGACGTGGAAGTGGCAAGACGTGCCGTGGCCGCCTTTGAAGGCGTGCAGCGCCGCTTTGAATTTTTGGGCGAAAAGAACGATGTGCTGGTGTTCGACGATTATGCCCATCACCCCACGGAGGCGACGGCGACCCTGCAAGGGTTCAGGGATGCTTTCCCGGACCGTCGCGTGATTGTGGCTTTCCAGCCCCATCTGTTCTCACGCACCAGGGACCAGCACGATGCCTTCGGAAGCGCTTTTGCCAACTGCGATGTGCTGCTGTGTACCGACATTTACCCTGCCCGTGAGCGGCCCATCGAAGGCGTGACCGGAGCCCTGGTTTCTGAAAGTGCCCTTGCTTTTGGTCATCGGAACGCCCGCTTTGTGGGCGACCAGATGAACCTGCTGCCGATTTTGAAAGAAGAGCTCAAGCCGGGTGATGTGGTGGTGTTGATGGGCGCCGGCAACATCTGGAAACTGGGCCAGAAGATTTTGGAGGAATGTATTTGAGTTCTAAAACCACATTCCTT
>JAEDLI010000014.1 GCA_016295375.1 Fibrobacter sp.
CGCGTCGGGACTCCTCCTATTTTCCGCATCAACGGCTCCCTGGTAAAAATTTTTGATACCCGCATCGACCCCGCCATGATGGATTCCTTCTTGGATGATATCATGAACCGGGACCAGAAACAGCGCTTTGAAACCAACAAGGAATGCGACTTTGCCGTGGGCGCCCGCGATATGGGCCGTTTCCGTGTGAACGTGTTCCGTCAGCGCGGCACCATTGCCGTGGTGATTCGTCACATCAAAGCGAAGATTCCGCCTTTCGAAGAGCTGGGACTCCCCGAGGTGGTAAAGGACCTGGCCTTGACTCGCCGTGGGCTTATCTTGGTGACGGGTACGACGGGTTCTGGTAAGTCTACGACTCTTGCCTCTATGCTGGATTACATCAACCAGAACGAGTCGGTGAACATCATTACGGTAGAAGACCCTATCGAATACCTGTACAACGACAACAAGGCCATTATTTCTCAGCGTGAACTTGGCGTGGATACGCTGTCTTACGCGAATGCCTTGCGCGCCGCTCTCCGTCAGGACCCGGATGTGCTCCTGGTGGGTGAAATTCGTGACCTGGAAACTATGGCCATTGCGCTTACGGCAGCTGATACGGGCCACATGGTGTTCGCCACCATCCATACCACCAACGCCACCGAAACAATCCAGCGTGTGCTTTCTATGTACCCGCCTCACCAGCACGACGAAATCCGCTTGCTGCTGGCAGAAGTCTTGGCCGGCATTATTTCGCTCCGCCTGTTGCCCACCAAGGACGGCAAGGGCCGCGTGCCGGCTGCCGAAATTTTGGTGAATACGGCGGCCATCAAGGAATACATCAAGGACAAGGACAAGCTTGCCATGGTGGAATCGGCCATTGCCGAAGGCCACATGCAGTACCATAGCCAGACCTTCGACCAGTCCCTGCTGGAACTCTACAACGAAGAAAAAATTTCTCTGGATGTGGCCCTGAATGCGGCTACCAACAGGGATGACTTCGAACTGAAGATCCGCGGTATTACCGGTACGTCCGAGCGCGGCTGGATGTAATTTTATTCGGATTGTCATTTTTTTACTTCCCCGGGCTAGTCTCGGGGAATTCTTTTTTGTATTTTACCCCGCGGAATGCCTAAAGGTCCTCTTTAGCGTCGTTCTTCGGCGGATTCTGCAGGAATCTCTTTTGAATATGTCTTTCATGGAGGTCTTGTGGTGCGTGCCCTTTTCCCCCTAATTCTTATGTTGGCCGCCCTTGCGTCGGGCACTGTAACCCTTGATTTTGTGGACACTCCCGTGCAGGAGGTGGCCCGTTCTTTGTCGCTGGCCTACGATGTTCCCGTGATGGTGGATGCCGGCGTGGACCGTCGGGTCACGTTCCATCTGGAAGGGGTTTCCCTTTTGGAGGGCTTGTCCGCCCTGTGCGAATCCAACGGGCTGGAACTGGTCCAGAAGGAGAACCTGCTGGTAATCCAGCCCCGAAAGCTTCGCGGGAAAAGCGACATCCGCCTGCAGGATTCCCTGGTGTCGGTCCAGGTGCAGGACAAGGACGTTCTTGAATTTCTGGAAGAGTTCAGCGCCACTACAGGGCTGAACATCTTGTGGAAGCCGGATGTGCAGGGACGGCTCTCCGGAAGTATCCGCAGTCTGCCTGCGGAGCGAGCATTTCGCTCCCTGCTAGAAGTCAACGGCTTTGCTGTAGAAAAGAAGAACGGCTGTCTGATGGTTCGCGCGGTGGTGCAGGCGGGGGACCGCAGGGAGTCCGCGGGCGCACAACCGGAATCGTTTGCACGAATCTGGAAAGAGGATTCGCTCTACGAAGCCCATCTGGACGGCGTCCCCGTAGGGGAGGCCGTGAAGGAGCTTGCCGCCCTTGCGGAATTGAACCTTGCCATGTACGGGAACCTGGACGAAAAGGTCCGCCTGGATTTTTCAAGGGTGAAGCTCCAGGATTTTTTGGAGGCCCTGTTCCGGGGGAGCCGATACACCTTCCGGCTGGATTCCAATACGCTGTCTGTATCGGAGGGCGGAAACCGAAATCCCCTTTCGGTGACGAAGCTTTACCCGCTGAAACACGTCTCTTGCGAGCACGCCCTGCAACAGCTGGGAAAGATGTTTTC
Source organism: Fibrobacter sp. (assembly GCA_016295375.1). Classification (GTDB taxonomy): domain Bacteria; phylum Fibrobacterota; class Fibrobacteria; order Fibrobacterales; family Fibrobacteraceae; genus Fibrobacter. The sequence goes on from JAEDLI010000014.1 coordinate 2,097, forward strand.
TGGAATGGAGATGGCGGTTTCGGAAGTGAAGGAGCAGAATGCCGTGCTGCTTTCGGGAGCGACGGACCGGATTGAATTGGCGGAGGCCCTTTTACAGAAAATAGACGTTCCCCTGATGCAGGTGACGCTTTCTTGCGTGATTGTGGAATTCCGGAAGGGGAGTGCCTTTGAAATCGGGCTACGGGGAGGCTCTGGCCGCCGTACCAAGGAGGGCGACTTGGGACTGAAAGGATTCCTGGACTTTTTGGGAAAGGATGCTTCGGGCAAGGGGGCCGTCGGTAAAATCGGCATCTTGCCGGACCGATTTGAGCTGGAGCTAGCTTCTATGGAAGAAAACAACCAGGCGAAGGTCCTTGCCCGCCCGCGGCTTACTACCCTGAACGGCAACAAGGCGGAGCTGAACGTGACCAATACTGGTTATTACCTGGTGAGCCAGGTCAGCGCCGAAGGTTACCCCATTACGGATTACCGCTCCTTCAACGATGGCATTTCTCTGGAGCTCACTCCGTCGGTAACCCGGGAGGGCGTGATCACTCTGGATGTGGCTCCCGAAATCAAGACGGCGGGACGCAGCTCCGGTGACGGCCCGCGGGACATCAGCACCCGGAACCTAAAGACCATGGTGCTTTTGAAAAACGGGGAAACCCTTTGCCTCGGGGGACTGGTGCGCAAGAACAAGACCGAGGTGCGCACGGCCGTACCCTTCTTGGGGAGCATCCCGTTCATCGGAAGGCTGTTCAGCTACGAGAGTGATGAAGAGGAGGAAAGCGAACTTGCCATCTTCATCACTCCGGAGGTGAAGTTCTGATGGCCCGCGTTCAGGGCGTTGACGCCCGGATTTGCACCTGGGAGCTGGTGACGGGATTTGAAGAAAGTCTTGCCCCCGAAAACCTGCTGGAATACTTTCGTAGGGATTTTCCGGAAGTGGAAGGTGTTCCAAAATTCTGGAAGATGGTGTCCTTCAATTCGCCGGAGGGCCGGAGGCACCGATACCTGGTAATCCTCGGCTCGCCTGGGTCAAGCGACGGCGAAAAAGGTTTCGGCAAGCGTTGTTGGCGGGGAAGGCGCGCCCTGCCTCGCTCCCTGTTCCTGTACGCCAGGGCCGATGCCCAGATGGAATCCTGGGAGAGCTACGAGAACTTCCGTTATGCCGCTATCGTGAACGGCATCTTGTTCGTGCTGGTCTTTTACGAGGGCAGGCTTTGTCACTGGTCCGAAGAACGGGGCTACGAGGGAGCCTGCGGAAAAGATCTTGCGTTAGATCGGCTTGCGCGGATGGATGAATTCTTGCGGCAGGACCCGCTGTTCTCGAAAGCGGAAAAATTCCGGCAAGGCGAGCTGGAATTCTTGGAAGCAGACTTCGTCGACCCGGCGGCGGTATGGGTGGTACAGCTTGGAAAAGCCGCAAAGGATCCGTTCTGGAAGGGCCTGCATCTTGAATCCAGGAAGCGGAGGAGGGCGGCGAGACTTTCTTTAATTCTATTTTTCCTGATGATGTTTGCGGGAATCCTTGTGCGGGAAAATCTTGATGCTGGCGGTGTGGCGACGCCTGGTCCGGAGGCCCCTGTGCTATCCACACCCGCGACGGGGCCCATATCAAAAGAACCCCGTATCCAAAAAACTGCAAAAAGATCGCGCCCGAAAGCCAGAGAGGCGGCTACCGAGTGCCCAAGGCCGTCCATTGCCATCCAGGGAATCGTAGGGGACAGGCTGTTTTCGGGTATGTTCGCCGGTGCGCGGGTCGTGAAAAGGGCGGGGGATTCTTTGGAGTCGTACCGGGTGAAATCCGTGCTTCGGGACCGGGTGGTGCTGGAGTGCGGAGGTGCCGAGTGGGAGGTGCTCAATGGTGCGCCCTAGTTCCCGAGGGTTCGTGCTGCCCCTTGTGGCGGTTCTGCTGCTGAGCCTGACCTTGCTCTTTACCACCCTGCTGAAATCGGCGGGGCGCATGAATCCGGTGTATGCCCGGTTCAAGTCGGATTTCGAGAATTTCTACAGGGCGGAATCTGCCGTGCTGCTCCATTTGCAGGGGTTTCCGTCGGGATATTATCCGGAGCTGCCTCCCGTGCAGGCAGAAGCCTTCGGCCCTTGGGAAAAGATTTGTGCTTCTGCTGTTGTGGACAGTTCCGGCAAGGCGTCGGGCGTGGGGGAGCTTTGCTTTGTGGCGGGAACGGAACCCCACGACGTTTCTTTTTGGGAATGGTCGAACGGGATGTCCGCCTACAGGGCCGATTTGGAAAAGCGGCTGCAGGAGATGACTGCGGAAAAAGACCTGTACGGAAACAGACGCTATTTCCAGGGCGAACAGTTTATGTCGGGCGCTATTCATCAGGGCGATCTTGAGATGAATTTTTCCGACAGCGTTCGTTCGGCTAGCTTCTGGGTGGAAGGTTCTGTCCTTATTCGCGGACAGGCCCATTTTGATACGCTCCGGTTATATTCCTTGGGCGATGTCGTGTTTCAGGGAGAAATGTCTGTCGGGTATCTGGAACTCTTCACTCGAGGTGGTTTTCGTGCCGAAGGGGAGGCCCGTTTTCGGGGGGTGGTACTTGCTTCAAGTTTTCGGATGCAAGACCGTGCCCGGAGTCTGTTTCCGACGGCTATAGTGGCAACCTGGTCCGAAAGTGACGAGAATGAGACTGCGCAGAACTCTGAGGATGATCCTGGCGGGATTCTGTTCCCTGCCTTTATAGAGGGTAAACGCAAAATCTGGGGGCGCCTATGAGACGCGGGTTTACCTTGATGGAGGTCATGGTGGCCGTGGTGGTGCTCTCTATCGGAGCCATGGGAATCGGACACACCATTGTCAGTTTTTCGCAGATAAAGGAGAGGGAGTCCAAAAAGGGCCATGCCATTTTGGAGGCAGTAGCTCTGATGGAAGAGAATGTGGCAAAACCTGCCCCCTGCGTAAAGCCAAGGCGCGACCAGGCCGACACGACCTTGACCTTGGTTCCGGTATCGAGGCAGGGGGTAGATTTTACAGTGTCGTTTGAACGCGTGCCGGGAGGCGCCCCCTTGCAGTGGGTGGCCGTTCACGAAACTTCGGGATACTGGAGCGACTTGACCTTGAAAAGGATTGTACGGTGCGAAGAGACGGATTTACATTGATGGAACTGATAGTGACCATGGCCTGTGCGGGAATTGTGGCACTGGTGGCCTTTGGCGTGTGGAAAGGCATGCATGGGGACTACGTGCGGCTGCAGAGGGATTACCAGACCAGCACGGGGCAGCTCTTGCAGGACTTGATACAAACTAAAAATCGGGTCGTGGTGAATCCAGACCCGGCGACGATAGATAAGAGGTTTTGAGGCTTGAGTCTTACCCGTTCTTCTTTGCCCGGTGCATCTCGATGATGTTTCCGATGTAGTGCATAAAGGAAAGCACGCTCACGGAAAGGAACCCGATGGCGTAGAGGGCGAGGAACGGCCCGATAATGAACTTTTGTGCGCCGATGTATTCCAGAAGACCGAAAATGCAGTAAGCGCCCACACCCAGTTCCACCACGGCCTGCCAAGGGAACTTCTGGGCGTAGTGGCTCTTGGCCTTTTTCTTGGAGCCGCCGCTCTTGGGGGTGCGGACAAAACTGCCCTTGCTTCCGATGACTGCGGAGAACACGGCACGGGAGTTGCTCACGGCGATGCCCACGCCGAGGGCCATCAAGATAGGCAGACTCAGCAGGCGGATTTTCCAGCCGGTATAGCCGGAGCAGCGCTGGGCTACAAAGTAAAGCACGGAAGGAGCGATAGCGGCAAGGAAGATAAAGCCGAAACCGATGGTGTAGGCCCAGCCCGGCAGGTGTGCCACCGGTTCAAAGAAGGCGAGCAGCGGCCAGGCGCAGAGGGCGGTAAACAACATGCAGGGGTGGATGGAGTAGTGGGTCGTGTGGAGGATGGCGCCAATCTTTACGCGGAGCGGGACCTTCGCCTTGAGCACACGGGGCAGGATCTTGATGGCGGTCTGGATAGAACCCTTGGCCCAGCGGAACTGCTGCGCCTTGAAGGCGTTGATGTCGTTGGGGAGCTCGGCGGGAACGATTACGTCAAAGACGAACTTCATTTTCCAGCCGGCTAGCTGGGACCGGTAGGAGAGGTCCATGTCTTCGGTCAGGGTGTCGCCTTCCCAGCCGCCACCGCCGTAGATGGCCTGCTTGCGCCACACGCCGGCGGTACCGTTGAAGTTCATGAACAGCTTGCCCCAGCTACGGGCGGACTGTTCCACCACGAAGTGTCCGTCGATGCCGATGGACTGGGCGAGGGTAAGACCAGATTCGGTGCGGTTAAGGTGGCCCCAGCGTCCCTGGACCAGGCCAATCTTTTCGTCCATCACCAGGTAGGGGATGGTCTTGAGGAGGAAGTCCTTCTCGGGCACGAAGTCTGCGTCGAATATGGCGAGGAAATCGCCCTTGGCAACCTGCATGGCCTCCTTGAGGGCGCCGGCCTTGAATTCGGAACGGTTCGTGCGGTGGATAAGCTTGATGTCGTAACCCTTGGCGGCCAGTTCTTCCACCTTTTTCTTGGCTACTTCGTAGCACTCGTCGGTGGAATCGTCCAGAACCTGGATTTCGTGCTTGTCCTTGGGGTAGTCGATAGCGCAGACCGCCTCTAGCAGTCGCTCCACGCAGTTGGCCTCGTTAAACACGGGCAGCTGGGTGGTAACCTGGGGCAGGTCCGCCATGGAATGGTCACGGTAAAACTGGAGAATGTTCTTGCGGTCGGTAAGACGGGTCTTTCGGCTGTTCTTCAGGAACAGGTAAATACTGTAATAGCAACTAAAACCGTAAATGACCAAGCCAACGCCTGCGATGACGTACACCACGAACATCGCATAGAGTAGGACACTGTTTATCATAATTCCAAAAACCTTTGCATACTTGAATGCTTGATGCCAATTATAGAAAGGTTAACAAAACTTTTCTACACCTTATACGAATTTTTTGATAGTTTTTTTATCGCTTTTGGAAATTTTGAAAAAAAGAAATTTTTCTCGGTTTACCCCTTGACAAGGCACTGCTAGATGGACAAAAACCCGCTTTTAGTTTGGGTTGAAAACAACCGGAAAAAAGAGGGCTTCGGCACGTCCCTGGTCCAGCTTCTGGGGTATGCCTGCACGGACTGGATTCGCAGGGAGTGTTCTGCAAGTCTTACCGGCACCGATGGTCTAGCCTGGTTTTTGGCGAAGGCCCCTGCCGAAATTCCCATGGGGGAGTGGGTGCAGTGTCCGGAAGAACATGCGGAGGCCATCGTGGACTTTTGCGAGCGGTCCAAGACGGCGCCCATTCCGGAGAGCCTGAAGATGGAGTTTCCGAAGGTGCTGGACTTGCGGGGCGTGGCCTGCCCCGGGAACTCGGTTCGGTCCCGCCTGGTGATGGCGGGGTTTCCTGCGGGGCGGCCGCTCGAAATCTACCTGGACGAAGGTTCCCCTATCGAAAACGTGCCGGGCTCCCTGGTGGCCGACGGCATAAAGGTGCTTTCCCGGAAGAAAACGGGAAATTATTGGGTGCTCTCGGTGGTCAAGCCGGATGAGAATGTGTAGATTAGAAGTGTGGAAAACAGGATTCTGATAATCGGGGACGAAATGCTCGGGAGCGAGGGCGAAGCCGCCTTCCGCTGTTCGGAGATGCTGCTTTGCGCAGAGCCCAACCGGCCCATGCAGTTTTCCATCAACGCTCCCTTGCCACTGTCGATCCCCCAGCTTTTTGCTCGGGCCTCTTCTGATGTTATCGGCAAGAAGGCGGGTCGTATCGTGCTTGCCTTAGGGCTCTCTGACTTGAAACGGGAACGGGGAAGTGCCGAAGCCGTAGCCGAAAACTACCGCACGCTTCTGGACGAACTTTTGAAAAAGACACAGTCCGAGCTGGACCTGCTTACAATTCCTACCGAAATGCTTCCGGAAGGGGCGGACCAGGTGGAACTGCTGAACCAGTCCATACGGGGCTTTGTGGACTTGGCACCGGAACGCATCGGGGTCTTCGACTGGGAATCCCACGTGCGAAAGTTCCTGGAAAAGCAGGAGGAACGGGGAAAGTTCGGCCGTAGCCTCTTTTCGGAGGCCCCCAAACCCACCTCTTTGTGCATCACCCTGCTTTCTATGTTCCTGGAAGATTGTATATTAAAAGAGTTGAAATAGGAGTTAGTATGAGTCTTTTTGATGATCATTTTGCCGCAAAGAATGCCGCTAGCGCTCGTGCCTGGGCCATGGACGAAGAAGAAAAGAAGAAAAAAGAGAAGCGTGAACCCGCTCCTCCCAAGATGGGCATCTGCGACAAGTGCCACAAGGAAGCCCTGGTGAGGCCTTACCGCTCCCGTCAGGCCGACAAGATGGACGGCGCCACCAGCTTCGGTACGGTGACCAGGCTCCTGTGCGAAGAGTGCGCCCCCAAGTCCCGCCGCGAGCGTGACGCCGACGTGCCCCAGCTGACCAACAAGCAGGTCAAGAACCTGATGAGGAGCGCCAAGAAAGGGCTTTTATAGGTGTGCGGTGTGAAGAAAGTCGTCAGTTGTCAGTGATGGGTTGTGAGTATATAATTTGGCGCCAAGGGCGCGTTTATTTCCCCTTTCCCCCTTAACGGGGCTTGTAAAGTTTTCTAAATTTGGCGCCGTTCTTTAGAACGGAGTGCCCGATGACTAGTATCCATGCCAAGGAATCTGTCAAGAGTTTCCTGTCTGGCGTCAAGACGACGATTACCCCGGAAATTGCCCGTGTTGTAAGACGGGGCTATACCCGCAAGGAGTTTACCCGTGACCTGATGTCCGGGATTATCGTGGGCATCTTGGCGCTTCCGCTGGCAATCGCCTTCGCCATCGCTTCGGGCGTGGGTCCCGAGCAGGGGCTGTACACCGCCATCATCGCGGGCTTTGCCATTTCCCTCTTGGGCGGCTCCCGTTTCCAGATTGGCGGTCCCACGGGTGCGTTCATTGTGATTGTTTACGGCATCGTGAGCCAGTACGGCTACGACGGCCTTGCTTCTGCTACCTTGCTTGCGGGTATCTTTCTGGTGATTTTCGGGTTGGCGAAGTTTGGCGCCATCATCAAGTTTATCCCCTACCCGGTGACCGTGGGCTTTACGGCGGGCATAGCCATCATCATCGCTCTCGGCCAGGTGCCCAACTTCTTTGGCCTGCGGTTCTTGGCCAAGGACCCTGCCGACGCGGTCGGGAAAATCAAGCTTTACGCCTCCTCCTTTGACACTGTAAATATATATGCGGTTATCGTAGGTCTTGTGGCCCTGGCTGTATGTATCTTGTGGCCGAAAATTACGACGAAGGTTCCGGGTTCCCTGGTGGCCATCGTGGTGGCCACGGTCCTTGTGAAGGTGCTGGGCTGGGACGACCCGGTGAACGGTCACGGCGTGGTGACCATCGGCATGAAAAACCATATTCCCAGCGGGTTCCCGGTGCCCCATCTGCCCAACATTAGCCTCGAAATGATGCAGAAGGTGTTCCAGCCGGCCCTGACCATCGCCATGCTGGGCGCCATCGAGTCCTTGCTCAGTGCCGTGGTGGCCGACGGTATGACCTCTACCAAGCACCGCTCCAACACGGAACTTTTCGGCCAGGGTATCGCCAACATCTTGTCTCCTGTATTCGGCGGTATTCCCGCTACGGGCGCCATTGCCCGTACGGCAACCAACATCCGTAACGGTGCGGTGAGCCCGGTTTCGGGCCTGGTGCATGCGGTGGTGCTCCTGCTTATTATGCTGGTGCTTGGCAAGTACGCCGAGATGATTCCCATGGCGGCCCTCGCTGCCGTGCTTTTCCAGGTGTCATTCAACATGTGCGGCTACCGGAGCTTTATCAAGATGTTTAAGGCTCCCAAGAGCGACGTGATCGTGATGCTGGTGGCGTTTTTCCTCACGGTGATTATCGATTTGACGGTGGCCATCGAAGTGGGAGTGCTCCTGGCCGCAGTCCTCTTCATCAAGCGCATGAGCGATGTTGCCGAAGTGGAAACAGTGACCGAAGCTCTCAAGGAAGACGACGAAGAGGCTGCCCACAACGAGCTCAGCCGCCAGGTGCCCAAGGGCGTGGCCGTTTACGAGCTGGCCGGCTCCCTGTTTTTTGGTGCGGTGGACAAGTTCAAGGATACCATGGCCCGTATCTCCGACAAGCCGAAGATTCTCATTTTGCGTATGCGGAGCGTGTCCAGTATTGACGCCGCCGGTATCCAGATGATCGAGGACCTGCTGAACCGCTGCAATAGCGAAGGCACCCAGCTGCTCTTGAGCGGTGTGCATGCCCAGCCCGTGGTGGCCTTGACCCGCGCAGGGGTGCTGAAACAGCTGGGCGAAGAAAATGCTCTGGGTAACATCGATGCCGCCCTGAACCGGGCCCGTGAAATTCTGGGCCTCCCTGTGGTGGATACGTCCCACGAGGTGGTGCAGGCGCCTACCGTTTCTTGGGAAAAGAGCCTGAACAAGCCCTGGATGCCCGAAGAATCCAACGCTGCCGTTGCCGAAGAGACTCCCGAGGTTATCGCCGAACGCATGATGGACGAACCCATCGTGAAGATTGAGGAAAAGCCCGGGAAGTAAAGGCGAATAATTTTTTTAGGGTTACACCCCGAGGGCCTCGATGGCGGCCTTGTACTTGTGGAGGCGGAACTTGGTCTTGAGTTCCCGGCGTTCCTGGCGCTGGATGTACTTGTCGTCCATGAGCATGGTCAAGATGGCGGCCTTCGCCTTGGCAGCTATGGGATTGTCCTTGAGGGTCTCCACGAATTTCACGAATTCTTTTTCGCGAGCCTCGTAGGTGGCCTGTTCGGCGGGCATGCCCTGGGCCATGAGGTTGCAGCTGTATTCGTCGATCCAGCCCTGGTTCTTGTGGTAGGTCATCTTCTGGATGAGTTCCACCATGTCGGCGGGCACGCCCATGGCGATGACGTCTTCGGGAGTCTTCTTGGTAGAAGCCGTGATGAGGTCCTGCAAGATGGCGAGGGTCTGCACCTCTTCGGACTCGCCCTTGTTCTTGAGGTAGTCCGCCACGTTCTGCAGAAAGTCGATGTAGGGTCCGCCGGCCTTGTCTTTTTGACCTTTGTGGACTTCAGCGGCAATTTTGTAGGCTTCTTGGTAAGAGAGCATAATGTTCCTTTATGAGTGTAAAATCTTGGGGCGACTGGCGCCTTACCCCCAATATATATAAAATATGCTGGGGAAAGTGTCACATTTTTGTCTTATTTTGAGTTTCTAGGCGAAGTTCTTGCCCAAAATGGCGGAGACGTTCTTCAGGATTCCTTCGGCCACGTCGGGCTTGTTCATGGAATAGACGTGCACGTTGGTGATGCCGTTGGCGTACAGGTCGATAATCTGGTCGCTGGCGTAGATGATGCCCGCCTGCTTCATGGCTTCGGGGTCACTCCCGAACTTGTCCACCAGGGACTTGAACCGCTGGGGCATGAAGGAGCCCGAAAGCTTGATGGCCCGCTCCACCTGGTTGGCGTTGGTGATGGGCATGATGCCGGGGAGTACGGGGCTGGTGACTCCTGCTTCCCGGAGCTTGTACATGAAGTTCAGGAACAGGTTGTTGTCGAATACCATCTGGGTGGTTAAGAAGTCGGCGCCCGCGTCCACTTTTTCCTTGAGGTGCTTGATGTCTTCGGCCTGTGTCTTGCTTTCGGGGTGCTTTTCGGGGTAACAGGCCGCCCCGATGCAGAAGTCCGCGTCGGCGGCCTTGAGTTCCTGGATGAGTTCTACGGCGTAGTGGTAGTCGCAACCCTCCTGACCTTTTTCGATGAGCTCCGGAGTGAGGTCGCCGCGGAGGGCCATCACGTTCTTGATGCCTGCGGCCTTCATGTCGGCGATGCGCTGGCGGACTGTCTCCTTGCTGCTGGACACGCAGGTGAGGTGGCCCAGCATGGGGATGTTGTATTTTTCCTTGAGGTTTTTCGCGATGTCCAGGGTGAAGTGGCTTACGCCGCCGCCTGCGCCGTAGGTAACGCTCATGAAGGCGGGGCCGAGGGCCGCGATGGATTCGGTTGCCGCCTTGACGCTCTCGAAGCTGGTTTCCTTCTTGGGCGGGAACACCTCGAAGGAGAGGCTCATCTTGTCTTGCTTCAGGATGTCGATAATCTTCATAGAAACTCCGGCGGGGCGCAGTATCCGGACTGGCACCCCAGGTTTATGCAAATATTTTAATACGTGCATAAATCTAGATAAAGTTTGGCGGGATGGCAACGGGGAAGGGGTGTTGATGAGTGAAATTTTTTCTATATTAGAGCCCGCTTTGCTCGCGTAGCTCAGTTGGATAGAGCAGCTGCCTTCTAAGCAGCGGGTCGTGGGTTCGACTCCCGCCGTGAGTATAAATAGTCTGGACACCATTGGTGTCCAGACTATTTATTTTTAAGGAGTGGGCGAACCCGAAGTGCTTTGTGACTCCCGCCGTGAATTATGCTTGCATATCCGAGCCGAAGCCGGAGCTGCTTCGCGTAGCGGAGCAGCCTCCCGCCGTGAGTGACTTTATTAATTTGCCGTGAGTATTATATAATCGGGAACATCATACGTGTCCAGAGGGCGTCGTCTAGATCGCGTCTGGAATCAACAACGGCCAAGACTTTGACGCGGTTTTCTTCTTTGCGGTAAAAGATTCTCCAGGGGCTTACAACGAGTTCCCGGAATCCGTTGATTTGCAAATATTCTAATTCCGCAGGAATTTTGCCCAAATCAGGAAACTTTTCAAGTACCTGACATTCCTTCTTTATTCTTGCAAGAACATCCTTGGCGTTTTTAGGGCTGCTCGCTGCGATATGCATGATGATGGACTTCAAGTCGAGAGATGCCGATTCGGACCATTCTACAATGATTTTCTTAGAGGGCATTCAGTTCTTTCTCCAAGGAATCAAAGAGGTCTTTTTGATTGATTGTTTTTCCTTTTGAAAATTCGGCTTCGCTTTGAGCGAAAAGCTTAAACAACTTTAAGCCGTCCTGCATCATTTGGAATGTCTCGGTATCGAGGATTACGCCGCGAGCTTCACCGTTTTGCGTGACGATGTAGGGTGCACGAGTGTCATTTACATGGTCTAGCACTTTTGCAGCGTTTGCCTTAATGTAAGAAATCGGCTTGATATTTTTATAGGTCGGCATAAAACCTCGCGTAAGACTGAATTCGGTATTAAATATAGTCTTTCGCTAGAAATAAAGCAAGCGATATATTTGTCTAATCACGCTTAATCTCAATAGCAGCCAGTTCTGAGCCAGTTTCCAGGTGGTGTACGCTGAATTGCGGGGGAGTGGTGGAGCCTTCGCCGAAGGTTTCGTAAATTCCGAAGGTCGGCGGGTTTCCGCCCTTGGGTAGGCTGGTGGAGCCGGGGTTCAGGCAATAGACTCCGTCCACGTTGGTTTCGGCGGTGAAAATGTGGGTGTGGCCCGAAAAATAGACGTCGGCTTTGTAGTGGCTGAACAGGTACGGGTCGTAAAGGTGACCGTGGCTCAAGAATAGTGTTAGGCCGCCCTCTTCGATTTTGGCAAAGTCGGCAAGGCACGGGAATCCGAGCACCATCTGGTCCACTTCGGCGTCGCAGTTGCCGCGCACCGCGGTAATTTTCTCCTTGAGCGGGCTCAAGAGTTCGACAACTCCTTGCGGGTCGTGTCCGCCCGGCAGCGGGTTCCGCGGCCCGTGATAAAGAAGGTCGCCCAATAGGAAAATGCGGTCGCATTTGAGCTTGTCGAGGTAAGAAAGCGCCATCTTGCAGGCGAACGCAGAACCGTGAATATCAGAAAGAACTAAAGTGCGCATAGGATAATTCAGAATTCGAATTTCGGAGATGATTGTAATATAGTTAAAATAGGGTAGGTGGGCGAAATAGAAATAGGTATATTTGACGCAATGAGCGTTTACTACCACCTTCCCGGACTGTTCGAATTTTATGACCTGTACAAGGCGTTCTTGCCGCTGTTCCGCAAGCATCGGGAATTCTTTTACGAGTGGTGTGAAATCGGCTCCATTTACGGTGCGCCCAGCGATTGCCTGTGGGGTGGTGGCCGCGTCGGATTTGGCGATGCGGATCCCGAGGCCGTTGCCGCACTCACCAAGGAATACGGCATTTCGGCGCGCCTGACCTTCAGCAATTCCTTGCTCCGTGAAGAACATCTTGCCGACAAGAAATGCAACGCCTTGTGCGCCCTGTTCGAAAAAAATGGAGCGGCTTCGAGCGGCGTTATTGTTCATTCGGATTTGTTGCTCGATTACATCAAGGCGAAGTATCCGGGATTCTATTTCGTTTCTTCAACCACGAAGGTGCTGACAGATTTCGCCCAATTCGAGGGTGAACTGAAGCGCGACGAATTTAGTTACGTGGTGCCGGATTTCAGGCTCAACAAGCAATTCGCCAAACTCAACGCTCTAATGCCCGCGCAAAAGCAGAAAATCGAATTTCTGTGTAATGAATGCTGCTGGTTCGGCTGCCAAGACCGCAAAAAGTGCTACGAGAACGTGAGCCAAAAGAACCTCGGCGAAACTCAAGAAGACCACGTTTGTGCCTCGCCGAACGCAGGGCGCGGCTACCGCTTCTCTGACGCCATGAAAAATCCCGGATTCATCGGAATCAGTGACATCCAAAACGTGTACGCCCCGCAAGGATTCCGCCACTTTAAAATCGAAGGCCGCAGCCTCGGCAGCGCCATTATCTTGGAGTTTCTGCTCTATTACATGACCAAACCCGAATACCAGCTCCAAGTCCGCGAAGAAATCTACCTCGACAGCTCGCTCGACTTGTTTTGAGTTTTTTAGTGTGCCGATTCTATTGCTCTTATGTAAGGAATAATGTATATTATGTATGATACGGCATCAAGGAACTCTTTATGACAACGACAAAAAGCATTGATTCTTACAGATTGACGGACTTGGAAGAGCCGACCGATGAAATGCTTGCACAAATCATGAGGGAAGCTGCCGAAGATGCTCGCAAGGCAAACGCCGATGCCACTAAACGTTTTTTCGATGAAATCGAAAAGGCTGCCGCAACCATCCGTTAACAGGCGTGTCATGACAGAAGAACATCGCCCAGTACTTATTGTTGTTGCCGGCCCTAATGGTTCGGGAAAAACGACCATTACATCATTCGTTTGTTTTTTTGTCGCGACCTCACACCCATCTATCAATGCCGCTAGAATTGCAAAGCGAGTGATACAGGGCGGTCATGATGTCCCGATTTCTAAGATTATTTCTAGATACCAGAAATCAATTTTCAACTGCAAGAAGATAATCCCATCGGTGGATCGTCTTTATGTTTATGACAATTCGGTTGAAGACCAGGACGCTTCGCTTTTGTTCAGAATGTCAGATGGGAAACTGGTAAAAAATATACCGACGATATTCCTCAGTGGGCTAAGACAATTATGCATATTTGATGCAATGAGAGGTGCTGAATGAGATTTATTGCCCCCCCCCGTGTAGCCTTTAGGCGTTTTCTAGTCGCGAGCCTTGCCGTGTGCGGCATGGTACTGGTCGTCTCTTGTGGCGATGAATCGAGCGACAAATCGCCGATGCAGGTTGCCGAAGAATCCTCGTCAAGCGAACTCGGAGAATCCAGCAGTTTAATTCAAAATGTCAACCCCGACTCGAGCGAAGTAATCCGCTCTTCATCGAGCATTTGCGAAGATTGCGACGAGTCTTCGTCCAGCGTTACACCGCAGTCAAGCTCAAGCGAAACAAATGTGTCCAGTAGTAGCGCAAACTCAAGTAGCAGCTCGGCGAAGGTTGAAGAATCATCTAGTTCTGTAAAGGTCGAGGAATCTTCAAGTTCTGAAAAGCTTGTAGAATCCAGCAGCGAAAAGGTTGTGGAAAGTTCTTCAAGCGAAGTGTCAAGTAGCTCTGTAGTCCAGCCATGTAAGACAAAAACAGAAGATAATTGCATTTACGGAACATTATACGATGATAGAGATGGCAAAACATATAAAACGGTGAAAATTGGTGAGCAATGGTGGATGGCAGAAAATTTAAATTATTCTGATAGTACCAAAACACCTAGCCTTCAGGGTAAAAGTTGGTGCTATGATAACCCAAAAACAGAATGCAAAGAAACTGGACTCCTTTATCTTTGGGCTGCCGTGATTGATTCTATTGCATTGGCGACAAATAGTGAAAATCCACAAAATTGTGGAGGTATCTACTCCTGTTCTTTACCAAAACCATTGCAAGGTATTTGTCCTGAAGGGTGGCACATACCCGAGGTGAGCGAATGGAGACACCTGTTTACAACAATCGGAGGATACGAAACAGCTGGTAAGTCGCTTAAGGCTCAGACCAGTTGGTATGAAAATGGAAATGGGTTAGATTCATTCGGTTTTTCTGTATTCAGTGTTGGTTATAGAAGTTCAACAGGGAATTTTGAGAATCGAAGCTTTTATACTTTTTTTTGGACTTATCGAATTGAAGATAATGGAATGTCTCGTTCAATAAGATTTAAACATGACGAGGATTTCGTAAAAGAAACAGCAACCCAAAAAGATGGCTTTTCGGTGCGTTGTAAAAAAGATGCTGATTAATCTCTATCCCTATTTGAGAGAATCTCAAAGAAATTTATGTAAGATGAAGTTTATTGAAAAAGCGACGGCGAATGACTGGCCGCTAAGCGGTAATGACTCTTTCTCAGATGGGAAAGGAGGTCCCTGCCTTCGTGGGGAAGACAAATTAGCAGCATGATAGTTAGCCCTAAGGCGGAAGAAGATGAGTCGTTGAGCGAACATTAGAGGCCGAAGGCCGAATCCATGTGAGCGAGACGAGCTCGTCTCTGGAGCCGTGGGCGTTTTTTTGAAGTCGGGGGTTTGCAGAACCCCCTTGCGTTCGGCCATAGCCAATTGCACAAGTGCATTGGCTGCGGCACTCACTTCTGGGGGTTTTAGGGGGTGGAACCCCTTAGGCGAGGGGGTGGAGAGCAACGAAGTGCGAACCAGGGGGAGGCTTCCCCCGGTGGACTTAGCTTATTTTTTGCGTTTTTCGGCTTTTTGGGGCGTTTTTTCATTGTCTGAAACACGAAAAAGTGCTATATTTGATACGTAAAAATCTAATTACCTTAAAAGGAAGGTTAAATCATGGCTAGAAAGAAGATTGCACTTGTTGGTGCTGGTCAGATCGGTGGTACAATGGCTCTCGTGCTCGCCCAGAAGAATCTTGGCGACGTCGTTCTCATCGATATTCCGCAGACTCAGGGCATGCCGAAGGGCAAGGCTCTCGACATTATGGAAGGCCGCTCTGTCATCAACTCCTCTGTGGATCTTCAGGGCTCTACCGACTACTCCGCCATCAAGGGCGCAGACGTCGTGATCGTGACCGCCGGTTTCCCGCGTATGCCGGGCATGAGCCGTGACGACCTCCTGGACAAGAACTGCGGCGTGATCAAGACCGTTGCCGAAGCCATCAAGGAAAACGCTCCGGATGCATTCGTCATCGTGATCACCAACCCGCTCGACGCCATGGTCTACAACATGCAGAAGCAGTCCGGTCTCCCGGCCAACAAGGTCATCGGTATGGCTGGCGTGCTTGACTCTGCCCGTCTCGCTTGCTTCGTTGCCGACGAACTGGGCGTGTCTGTCGAAGACGTGAAGGCCCTCGTGATGGGTGGCCACGGCGACACCATGGTTTCCATCATGGAATGCGTATCCGTTGGCGGTATCCCGGTTTCTCAGCTCATGAGCAAGGAAAAGTTTGCCGAACTCGCCAAGCGTACCGCCGGTGCCGGTGGCGAAATCGTGAACCTCCTCGGCCGCGGCTCTGCCTTCTACAGCCCGGCAACTTCTGCCATCCACATGGCCGAAGCCTACCTCCTCGACAAGAAGAGCGTGTTCTCTTGCGCTGCCAAGCTGAACGGCGAATACGGCGTTAGCGGCCTCTACTGCGGCGTGCCGGTCGTGGTCGGTGCAAACGGTGTCGAGAAGATTCTCGAAGTCAAGATGAGCGACGAAGAAAAGGCCGCCTTCGACAAGTCCGTTGAGGCTTGCAAGAAGAACGCCGAATGGGTCGACGCACATACGTAATTGACAAAATGTCATCCCCGCGAAGGCGGGGATCTCCAATAAAGTTTGTCCCTCGGCTTAGCCGAGGGATTTTCTGTTGAGAAGGCTAGGCAAGAACCTTTTCAAGCAGATTTCGTACTGATCCAACAACTGTTTCAAACGGGATACCCTTAGCATAACTGAAGGTCTTGCTGTATTTTTCCCGTTGGCGGCGTATGTCGTCGCTATGTTCGATTTCTTCTATGCGATAAGCGTATTTTAACACCTTGTCCTTTGTTTTTCTATGAGCGGCAGTCGCAAGTAACGTATGGTTCAAAGTCGGAATGTCGAATTGGACCGACTTCATGAGCATATGGACGTCATAGTAATCACGGGGACGTTTATTAAAAATGCTTCTCGTTACTATAGTCTCAAGTTTTTCCGCCAGGACTGTCTCGACAGGATAAGACCATGCCCTAATAAGGGATTTGTCAAAGTTCCTTTTAAAGAACATTTGTTGGACACCAGGATAGATGCTATCTCCTGCGGTAACATCCACTGTCAGAATGCCATGCATCTCTTCATAATCCACATTCAAGAAAGCACGAATCCCATGATATTCATCGTCTTCACGAATAAACTCCAGGTGGTCTAGGGTAAATGTAAAATCATCCTCAACTTGCACTCCGCAAATATGCGTAAAAGCCTTTGCCATTACAGTCTCTTCTATCGGAAGATTCTTGATCGTGGAATCCACATCCATTGTCGTCCTTGATCCAAAACCAATGAGATTTGAAATCAGGTATCCACCCTTCAGCACAAAATTGTCCAAATAATCCGAATGGGCCAAACGATTGACAAAACATTCCATGTAATAGGCGTGTAGTGCTTGTTGTGGAGTAAGACCTATTTCTATGGAACGACTCTTGATGAGAGCCTTCAGTTGCATTGCATTTCGAGTCTTCATATCAGCACCTCCAGATATGGCCCGATTTTGTCTTCAACATGAAACATTCTTGCAAAGTCTGATAATTTCCAAATGTTTCTGTCCTTCGACCTCATGTACCTTTGTATTGCGGGAATATACCTTTCCTTGTTGAAATCTATACGACCATGGAGCAATTCGCATAAAGTCCGTTCAATGCAATACACCTTGATAGGATTACTGTAGAACGAACGGATTTCTTGGACGCCCTCGTTTAATATTTCGGCGGGAGTCTGACGCACAAGAAAGTCTCGCCACAACTTTTTTGAGTGGTAGCCTTTCGGAACGGTTACCGTGAACTTTTCAGGAAGCAGGTCGCTATACCCCGTCAAGAAAAGAGCCGTCTCGTTGGAATACACAACCTTGTCACTTAGTAACTGCGGAATGAAAAATTCGTCTTCGAGGACATTGGCGAAGGCGTATAGACCATAGTCGGCCTTCTTTATTTCTCCCGATTTCTCCAGTTTTTTAAGGTCGTACCTCGAAACACCGTGCTCCAAACACTGTTTAAGGGAAAAATACCCCCTTTTTGCAAAATTTCGTATGTTTTGCATGGTTTCCATACTCCTAAATATAACATCTGATACACATAATGTCAAATATAAGTGTATAAGATGTAAAAAATGCGTGTTCTTACAAACTACCGCAAAAACTGCGATAATTTCCAAAAATTTCGGTATATCCATAGCCTTATCCTATGGAACGCAAGCCCCTTACGGGCCCCTGTCGGGGGATATGGGAAAGGTCGGAATTCCCGACAACGAAGCCGAACGGCCAATGTGCGCAATATACAAAAAACGTCTGTTTTAGGCAAAATGTAGACTAAAATGATGAAAATGAAGATTTTATTCTAAAACTGGGAGCTTTGTCGTCTTTGGGGAAGCGTTTATCTATATTTCCCATTGACATAGCCTGTGGCGTAAAAACCGCAGGCGCGAGTTTAACGTAGAGTTAGCTCTTATTCTCTGTTTCGAAATCTGGTAAATTTCAAAAATTCCCGAGAATAAGGCGAACACTCACGTCCAGAAATGGGCGTGGGTCGTTTGTGCTTATTGGGAATAGGTTTACCAGAACCTCGAAACAGGTAAGTGCATTCGACGCCACGCTTTTTTATTTGTGTGGAATGTCATTCTGGAGCCCTGGAGCGTAGCGATAGGGCGATAGAATCCAGGGTGATAGTTGGCTGCATGACATAAGGGCTAGAAGGAGCCCTTATGAGCCTGTTTGAAAAACTGCAGAACGCCTCGTCCGAAGAAGATGTGAAGGCAGAATATATCAAGGCACTGCACCTTAAGCAGGTCCAGCGGAATTTGATTGATATTCAGACGCGCGAAGTCTGGTTCGAAGCGAAATTTGGCTCCAAGAAGTCGCTCTACGAAATGTTCACGCAGCTGCTTTTCTACATCCACCGGGCCCTCAAGGATGGCGAGCATATTCCTCCGTTCCTTTGCGTGGTCGATAGCGTCAAGGCCGCCATCATGAAGACGGATGTAGCGCTCCCGCTTTTACAAGACAAGAACGTCCACATCAAGTGGGGCAAGTCCGCCAGCGATGTAACGCAGGATGCGCTAGATATTGTTTCGCAGTATATCGGCACACATTTCGTGAGTTTCAATATCGAAACGCACGAGAAAGAATTTATTGACACTTTGCGAAACGCCATAGAAAAAGGCGAAATCATCCGCACGCAAATTACGCCCGACAATCTGAAACAAGTGTTCGACAAGTGGGTAGAGATGGTCGGCAAGGAAATCGTGAATGCGGAGCCAGAAAACTTTGCGGAATTTTTCTACGCCGATGTAATGAGCGACGGCAAGGTCAGTACCCACGAACATTTGTCTGCAGAGTTGCTGCACAAAGGCAATAAGCCGATATTCTTGCTAAACGGGAAGACCTACGAAATCGCAAGCATGGATGGTTACAGCCAGTTCTGGGCGATTTACGATAGGCCGCCCAAAGAGGAATTCCGCAGTTACTTGCTGGAACGCCGCGACAGCCTGATTCCCGTTGACGAACGGACTTTTAAGGGGGCGTACTACACTCCGCTCAATGTGGTTGACAAGGCTTACGACCTGCTAGAAAAGACGCTTGGCGCGAACTGGCAGAAAGACTACTATGTGTGGGATATGTGTTGTGGCGTCGGAAATCTCGAAGCCAAGCATTCTAACCACCGTCATCTGTTTATGAGCACCCTCGATCAAGAAGATGTGAATATCATGAAGGCGGCGAAGATTTGCGTATCCGCCGAGCGTTTTCAATATGATTACTTGAATGATGATATTACCGATAACGGAGAGATTGATTACAGCCTTACAAACAAAATTCCTCAGACTTTGCAGAATGTAATTCGTGATGCAAATGATGGAAAGAAGAAATTATTGGTGTTAATAAATCCGCCATATGCAGAAGCGACTAGTTCTGATAATGCTACAAAAGGTGTTGGAACTGACGCGAGCAAAACCGGCGTTGCAAAAACAAAATTTGCTGAAATTGGAATGACTGAATTTGGAAAGGCTAGTAATGAACTTTTTACACAGTTCGTTGCGAGAATTGCCAAAGAAATTCCAAACGCAACATTAGCAATGTTCAGCACACTGAAATATGTAAATGCGCAAACCATGGAAATGTTCCGAGAAAAATGGAAAGCCCAATATTTAGATGGTTTTGCTGTTCATTCAAAATCATTTGATGGACTCAAAGGTGACTTTCCTATCGGTTTTCTCATCTGGAAAACATTCAATGCCGTTGCAGGCGAAATAAAGCAATCTAAATACACTTTCCCCACGGAAATTGCCTGCGAAGTCCTCGATAGAAGTGCTAATCCTATCGGAGAAAAGAAATTTTACAACGCCTCAAATGAAAAGTATTTGACTTGTTGGATTGAACGTTTAAAACCTAATAAAGAGGTTTGCATCCCCTTAAAAAATGCGATAGAAGCAGGAAATGCAACAAAGGATTTACGTGGAACTCGTTGGTGCGATAATGCTGTTGCTTATTTTTGGTGTAACAGCAATGATATGCAACAAGCAACGACAAGAACAGCGCTGTTCTCGTCAGGTTTTAATGGAGGGCATGGCATATATGTAACTCAAGAGAACCTTTGGAAAACGGCAATAGTTTTTAGTGTCAGAAAAATTGTTTCTCATACATGGCTCAATGATCGCGACCAGTTCCTCCAACCCAATTGCGAACTGCCCGAAGAATTCAAAAATGATTGCCTAGTATGGATGCTGTTCAATGGATCGAATCTCACCGCCAGCGCAAACGACCTTGAATGGAACGGCAAAAAATGGAGCATTGTCAACCACTTTATCCCTTTCACCGAAGAAGAAGTCGGTGCAAACGCTCGCTTCGAAAGTGATTTTATGGTGCAATACATGCAGGGCAAAACCTTCAGCGCCGAAGCACAGATAGTCCTTGACGAAGGCAAAAAAATTTGGGCAGCCTACTTTAAGCAATCCTTCAACCGCAAAATCCGCGAAGAATTGAAACTCAACCGCCCCGATGTCGGCTGGTATCAAATCCGCCAGGCACTGAAAGCCCAAAACGAATCCGGCAACTCCGTTCCCGTCAGTTTTGCCACCTTTGAAGCCGCCTACAAAGCCCTATCCGAAAAGCTTCGCCCTCAAGTCTATCAATACGGGTTCTTGAAATAATTAGACTTTTTCTTTCAAATGTCACCTTTTGACAATTGGTCGAATGTATATTTATGCGTGAGGTTTCGTTATGAAAAAGTCTCTATTATTTCTGCTAACGTTTTGCACACTCGCTTTTACCGCCGATCATTTTTCAATAGTAGAGAAATTCTTCTGGGGCTTTTCTTGGCCGGAATATAAAATTTATGATCAGGTTCGAACTATTCGTAAAAATGTGCAGAAGCAAACAGACTTGATGAAACGTCAATTAGAAGATGACGATGAGGATAGCGGCTGGCATAAATCATACATCTCAAAAGAAACAGAAATGTTCGATAATTTGAGAGCGTATTACGAAGATAAGTATGGTACTGATAGGGCTGTTGCTTATGCATTGCTAAAAACCGCGGAAGAATACAAGAAAAGTATTTTGGAAATTCAGCGCCTTGTTCATATGGAAACATGCCCCGAAGAAGTTTTGACTGATGGTGAAATTGATGAACAAACGATTGTAATGGTAAAAGATATTGGCTTTAAAAATAAATCAGGTTTTTGGTACTATGATGGGATTAAAGTAAATATGGGAAAGCCGAGACCAATTTCGGCATCAGTAAAAAAGTATCCACGTGAAAGCAAGGTAACCTACATTTCTTTTAAGCCGCGTATTTATCCATCCAAGGAGCGTATTGCACATATCCGTATAGAAACAAATCTTCCAGAAGGTTTTAGGGCTTATGCTAGCTTACAAAATGAAAGAATTGATAGCTTGAATTATCAAGACACATCAGTTGTTGTGAAAAATGGCGCTTTTGAGATGTTTTTTGGCACATCAGATAATCCTCTTGAAAAGGGACTCTATTCTTTTTCGATGAGAACTGCTGCTATGCCGATTACTCAAGATGATAAAGAAGTATTGAAAAAAGTTGGAAATCATGGAGAGTTTCTCTGTGGCCGCTATTCGTACTTGCCTTGGGGGTTAGGAAATCAGCTTCAGGTGAAAAAATTTTTTCTTTTTGAAATAAAGTAAAGATTCGAATTTGAAGGTTGAATTCAAAAGGTACTATGGCCATGAAGTTGAAAAATAATTTTTCGCACATACCAGAACCATATAGGTCGGCTCACAAGGCTTGTTCGCAAAATAAAGAAGCCGTTCGCAAATCAAAACTATGTGGCTGTTTTTATTGTTTGAATGTATATCCATCAACAGATGTCATTAAATGGATAGAAGAAAATGATGGGAACTTTACGGCAGAATGTCCTAAATGCGGAATTGACTCCGTTATTCCTGATGCGTCGGGTATTCCGTTGAATACAGAATTTCTTGCAGCTATGAAAAAATGGTGGTTCTAAATATGAAAATTATTTCAAACAATAGATTTTGTATGAAGGTGTTATCAATGATTCTTAAATCATTGAAAAATTTTGATAAAGGAGTTGCTGTAGATGTTTATGGTCATAAGTTTTTTATCTATGTAGGGGATGGTGATAAATCAGAAGGGCGTTGTGTTTTTGATGTGGATTGGAATGAGCTTTATAGAGAATGTCATTTGAAAGGACGGTTGTCTGCTTATAAAACGGGGAAGGCTAGTGTTGATGTGTTGTGGCAGAATATTCAAAGAAAAAAAAGAGTTTGAGTAATTATGAGCCGTTCGTGTAGGAAACCTTTTTTGCAAACTGGCGCTAGATGGTGATTGCGGGGTTTGGTCTTCTGAAGGTGCAAAACTTCCTAGGTGTGATTTTAAGGGCGTTTTTAAGTATTTTTGTTTAAAAACGGCTTTTTGCTTGTTGGCGGTCGAAAGAACAATGAACGAGAACGATTTGTCGACAGTCCACAATAACGATGGCGAAACATAATGTTATCTTTAGAGTATTAGGGTCAAGAGTGCTGCCTTTATGCGGTGCGTCGAGTAATCTCGCTTGGCTCTCTTTTTTATGGGGTATTAGGGGCTAAGCCCCTAGGAGAGGGGGTAGCGGAAACGGCAAGGAGATCCCCGTGATTCTATCGCCCTATCGCTACGCTCCTCCAGGGTGACAGCAGGGCAAGGCTGCAGCGACCTTTGGACACTTAGCGCTTTAGCGCTTAGTGTACATGGCCACCTTTAGGTGGTGCGGGAGGCTTCCCCCTTTCAAAATAAAAGTTATTTCAAGAATGCGAAGAACACGGCGCCGATGACCAGCACAAAGGCCACGATGTGGTTCCACTGGAGGGTTTCGGTGCGGAACAGGGTGACAGCCAGGGTGGTGAACACCGTGATGGAAATGGCCTCCTGGATGATTTTCAGTTGCATGAGGCTGAAGGGCCCGCCATTGATGCGGCTCCCGATGTTGTTGGCGGGAATCATGAAGGAGTATTCGATGAGGGCGATGCCCCAGCTGGCGAGAATCACGAGAATCAACGGCCAGTCGGTGCTGATGTGCATCTCCTTCAGCTTGAGGTTGCCGTACCAGGCAAGGGTCATAAAGAAGTTGCTGATGATGAGGAAGACGATGGTGATGATTCCGGCTTTCATTTTTAGGGGGTAGGGGTTAGGATTTAGAGGCTAGGGGTTGGTGCGTAGGCGGTATGGTTTTCCGGTGCTCATCTGGTAGGCGAGGCGGGCGCGGACCTGCTCCAGGTAGGCGATATATTTTTCACTCTGGTAGTCACGGTAGGTCCAGTCGAAATGGTGGAAATGCCCGTCCTGAAAGTACAGGGTGGGCTCCACGAAAATTCCGCGACTGATATAAACCCGCTGCCGCTGGTCCTTGGTGGTGGCCAAGAAGAACTGCCCGAGAGTCATGTAGCCCGGGTCCAGGTTCACGGGGCGGAGTCCAGGCGTTCCCGCACGTTCAGCAATTTCAAGTTCCAGGTCGTTGGTCCAGAGTTTGATGTCCACGATTTCGGTGCGGTCCACCAGGGGTTCGTAGCTGAAGAAGGCCCGCAGGGGGGCGTCGCCGATTTCTTCTTTGTAGTAGTTGGTAAAGGTAAAGGGGAAGGGTTCCAGGTTCAGGTCCTCTTCGCCAAAACGCTCTCGGAGGGTGTTGCGGACGGACTCTACCGAAGCGGCGTCCTTTGCCAGGATCCCAACGATGATTTTGACTTTGGCCGGTTCTTTTACAGCGCCCATACCATACAATTTAGAAAAAGAGAAAAAGAGCAAAGAAAAAGGAACAATGAAAAAAGAATTGTAATCAAAACATTTTTAATTTTTCATTGCTAACTGCTGATTATGAAATTTGTGAATATGGTAAACCGTCTTTTTTTTCCCATTTTAGTCCTCTCGTCTTTCGTCTTTCGTCTCTCGTCTTATGCCGATACCCCCCGCATTGTGCCGACCATCGTGGATTCCATTCCTCACGAGCAGAACCATTTTACCCAGGGGCTGTTTTTTGACGGCAAGGACCTGATAGAATCCACCGGGCATTACGGCGAGTCGGGCATTTACCGCCGCACCTTGGACGGCAAGATTCTGGATTCCCTGCGGCTTGCGGAACGTTATTTCGGCGAAGGTTCCGTGGCCGTTGGCGACGACATCTTTTACCTGACCTGGAAATCCAGGAAGGCGTTTATCGTGAACAGGAAGCCCTTCGCCATGAAGGGCGAGTTCCGCATACCTACGGAAGGTTGGGGGCTTACCTACTGGCGTGAAGCCCTCTTGATGAGCAACGGCTCCAGCGAACTCTTGCAGATAGGGCTGGGCGGCTTTAGCGTGGTGGGGGCGATAGCCGTGCGCGATAACGGGCGCGAAGTGCCGCATCTGAACGAGCTGGAAGTGGTCCGTGACACTCTTTACGCCAACATCTGGACCACGGGCCTGATTGCCGTAGTCGAACTGCCCAGCGGTCGCGTGCTGAAATACCTGGACTTTACCGAAAAGGCGATGGAAATCAACCGCCGCTACCCCAAGGCGGACGTGCTGAACGGAATCGCCTTTGACGGTCGTGATTTCTGGATTACGGGCAAGAACTGGCCCTGGATTTACAAGGTGAAGTTCTAGCCGTTGCCCTTGCCAGGAACTGGACGGCTTTGTATATTTGTTGGTATGAAAAAGACCTTGAACCTGCTACTTCTATTGCGACTTGCTTGTGGAGCGAGGTTTTAGGCCGTTTTCAAGGATTTTGAACAGAATTAACCTAAATGAGCCCGCTCCAATATGGCAGCGGGTTTTCCTTTTTTGGGTCAATTTCTATCTTTGAAACCGAAAAATGAATCTTGCGGCCATGTTGCGTGGGCGAGGAGATAAGATGAGTGAAATGAATGCTGCCGAAATGGCAAAGAGACAACCGTTCTTTTATGATGTCACGCTCCGTGACGGCAACCAGGCGCTGCCCAAGCCCTGGAACAACGCCCAGAAAAAGGACGTGTACTTGCAGCTCCTGAAACTGGGCGTGCACGGCGCCGAGGTGGGGTTCCCCGCCTCTAGCGAGATGGATTTTGAGTCCTGCAAGGAACTGGCCCAGCTTACCGCCAAGATGGCGGAAGAAGGGGACGAAGTTGCCCAGAAGGTGGTGGTTTCTGGTCTTGCCCGCTGCGTGGAAAGCGATATTCAGCGCTGCTGGGAGGCGGTACAGTATGCCCCACACCCCCGTATCCACACCTTCCTCGCCACCAGCAAGCTCTCCATGGAACATGTGCTGCACCTGACTCCGGAACAGGTGAAGGAAAAGGCAGTCAAGTGCGTGAAGCTGGCCAAGTCCCTGGTAGGGGACAAGGGCGACGTGGAGTTCAGCGCCGAACACTTTGGGGACTGCCTGGACAATATGGATTTTGTAATTGACGTGCTGAAGGCCGTGGTGGAGGCGGGAGCCACCACCATAAACCTGCCCAATACGGTGGAGCGGTATAGGCCCTTCTTGTACGTGAACCAGATTAAGCAGGTTTATGAAGCCTTGCCCAAGGACATTGCCATCTCGGTCCATTGCCACAACGACTTGGGCATGGCTACGGCCGCTACGGTGGAGAGCTTCTTTGTGGGCGCTACCCAGCTGGAAGTGGCCCTGAACGGCCTGGGCGAACGCTGCGGCAACACCAATTTTTACGAGGTGGCCGTGGCGCTCCACAACTCCGGCGTGAATACCGGCCTGCATCTGGAACGCATCTACGAGACGGCTATCCTGATTTCCCAGTGGTCCGGCGTGAGCATTTACAGCCGAGCCCCGCTGATCGGTGCCGAAGCCATTGTGCATCGTAGCGGTATCCACCAGGATGGTGCCTCCAAGACCAAGGACATGAAGAAGGGTGCCTACCGCCCCATCGACTACTCCATTATCGGTCGCCACCAGAACGATTCCATTTCCTTTACCAGTCAGAGCGGCCGCACTGCGGTTTACGAGATTATCACCAAGTTTGGCTACAGGCTTTCTTTGGCCGAGGCGGCAGAACTGCAGCCCGTGCTCAAGGAACTGAGCGAAAAGGAAGGGGAACTCAGCGCCGAGCGGGTGCTGGACGTGTTCCGCGAAGAGCGTGTGAACGTGAACGCCCGCCTGGTGTTCAATAACGTAGAAGTGATTCCCGACGAGAACCGCTTTATATTCCATTTCAAGAAGGACGGCGAGGCCATTCGTCGGTCCGTGACCGCCGAAGGCCCCATCGAGGCCGGGCTTATCCTGATGCGTGAAATCAACATGCCGGTGGAACTGGTGAAGTACCGCCAGGTGGTGGTTCCCGAAAAGGACAAACTGTGGGCAGGACGGGGCCTGAGCCGAATCCTCTTGCGCGCTAACGGCAAGGAAGAAGAGGGCCGTGGCGTCTCCAGCGATACCCTGAAGGCCAACATGCGGGCCCTGTTCAGCGGAGTGAACCTTTTGTACAAGTAGGCTGTTATGTGGAAAGCTCTGTCCGACGTGGCTCGCCCCTTCAAGATCAAGCGGGAACGCCTTGAAAAGTTCGTGGACGATTCCAAGGAATCGGTGAACAAGCTCTGGAAATCGGAGCGTGTCCAGTCCGTGGTCCGTTCCACCGAAAAACTCAAGGACGAGGGCATGAAAAAGCTCTCCGAAAAGGGTATCCGCAGCGAAGGGATTCGTGCCAAGTTGAACGGCTTCCGCAAAAAGATCAAGGGCCTGTCGCCTTTCCAGAAGCTGATGCTCTTGACCATCGCCGTGTGCCTGCCTGCCGGTATCATCATCGCCGTCTTTGTGGCGGGCCTTATCAAGAGCCGTCAAAAATGAAACAGAAGGACCTGACCCCCACGCCCTTCTTTGCGGAACTGGAGCGTGCGAAGTCCGAAGTTCAGAAAGATGCCGCCGCAGGCGGCCTAGCCTTTATCGACATGACGGTGAGCAGCCCCTTGCGTGTGGGACTGCCTTTTGACGTGATGCCTGCGGTAGATGCCGTGAAGCAGGAATTCAACCTGTGGGACGTGAATCCGGCGGGAACGCTCAAGGCCCGGGAGGCTGTTGCGGAGTATTACCGCAGCCGTGGCGGGAATTTTACGCCCGAGCAGATCCTTTTGACGGCAAGCACCAGCGAAGCCTACTCCATACTTTTCAAGGCCTTCTGCAATCCCGGCGACGCCATACTGACGCCGGTCCCGGGCTACCCCTTGCTGGACACGCTGGCGGAGCTGGAAAACCTGGAGTGCTATCCGTATTTCTTGAAGTTGAAACGGGAGAAAGCGGGAAAGGAACGGTGCGGCGATTTCCGTTTTGTGCTGGATACCGACAGCCTTTTGAGCGCTCCGTCAAACGCAAAAATCCTGCTGCTGGTCTGCCCGCATAATCCGACGGGGCATTCCGTCAGTTTGCCGGAATGGAAGGAGGTGGTCCGCTTTTGCGAAGAGCGGAACCTGGTCCTGGTGGTGGACGAAGTTTTCGGGGACTATAGATTTTCTGAGGAAGTGCGGCGGTCATGGGAATATGGTCGGTTCGGCGAGCTCACCGACCTTAAGGGCACTGAGCTTGCCGAAGTGCGCTCCGATGGCCCTAAATGCCCCGTCGTCTGGCTGAACGGCCTCAGCAAGATTTGCGGAAGCCCCCAGGTGAAGCTGGGCTGGATGGCGGTCTATGCTCCCGAAGCCATGCGGGAATCTATCCACGAGACTCTGGAATATGTGGCGGATGCCTACCTGAGCGTTTCTGCACCGGCACAGGCGTTGGCGGCCCCCATGCTGAAACAGTCTGCCGCCTACGGGGCTCGAATCAGCGAACGCCTGCGGCAAAATCTTGCGGCCTTGCGGGAAAAGTTCCCCTCCAAATACTGTCCTGAAATTCTTGGCGGCTGGTATGCGGTTATCCGCCTGGGTGGCGACGACGAGGAACTCTCCCTCCGCCTGCTCAAGGAAAAGCACGTGCTGGTGCAGCCGGGATTCTTCTTCGATTTTGACGAAGACGGCTGGATTGTGATTAGCCTGCTGCAGGAACCGTCCGTTTTTGCGGAAGGGCTCAATCGGATTTGTTCCTAGGATAGGCCGATTTTTTATATTGTCCCGAAAGAGAGATTTAGGTATATCGTGGCGAACAAGAAAGTTTTACTGATCAACTGGCGCGACATCAAGAACCCGGAAGCGGGCGGTGCGGAACTTTACTTCCACGAACTTTTCAAGCGCATTAACGGCAACGGCTACGACATAACGGTGCTGGCCCACAAGGTGCCGGGGCTCCCTGACGAAGAAGTGGTAGACGGCATGCGTACCGTTCGAATCGGCAGCAAGTTCCTGTTCAACTATTCCGCATTCTTTTACGCCCGCAAGCACCAGAAGGAATATGACCTGATTGTAGAGGACCTGAACAAGATTCCCTTTTTCACGCCGCTCTGCACCAAGACAAAACGCCTCCACATGGTCATGCACTTTTTCCGCAAGTCCATTTTCCGCGAGGCCTTTTTCCCCATAGCCCTTTACGTTTACCTGATGGAACGTTCCGTGGCCCTTTTCTACAAGAACGAACCTTTTCTTGCCATTTCGGATAGCACTGCCGACGAGATTCGCGACATAGGAATCAAGGCCAGGGACATTGCCGTAGTGGAACCGGGTATAGACACGGAATATTTCAAGCCCACGCAACCCAAGGCCGAACCGCCCGTGATTTCTTACGTGGGACGTCTCATGAAGTACAAGAATGCCCAGTTTATCATCAACGCCATGCCCCGCCTGAAGCAGCTGGTTCCGGGCATTGTGCTGGAAGTGGCTGGCGGCGGAGATTATCGCGGGGAGCTGGAAAAGTTGGTGAAAGACTTGGGTGTTGCCGACGCTGTAAAATTCCTTGGCCGGGTCTCCGAAGACGAAAAGCGTGATTTGCTCAGCCGTTCCAGCCTGTTCATCAATCCCTCTTTCAAGGAAGGCTGGGGAATCAACAACATCGAGGCCAACCTGTGCGGCACCATTTCGGTGTCCAACAATGTGGCGGGTCTCAAGGACTCCGTAATTGACGGCGTGACTGGAATTTTGTACGAAAACGACGACCCGGAAGGGTTCTGCCAGAAGGTGGCGGCGGTTATTCGGGACAAAGATTGCCTTGCCACGCTGGAAAAGAACGCCAAGGAGCGGGCCCTTTCCATGAGCTGGGACGCCATGGCAGAGAAAATGCGTAACGTTCTAGATAAGGTGATGGGGTAGTTATGGCAAGACATGGCGTTCCCACTCCGGGTCAGGCGATTATCGAGGGCATGGAATGGCTCAAGATGGACAAGGCGGAATTTGCCCGCCGGCTTGGCATTTCGGAAGAGCTGCTGGAAAAATTGATTGCGGGGGAGGCGCCCATTACGGCAGAACTGGCTTCTTCTTTGGAGTCGGTGACCGGGAGCCCTGCCGCCTACTGGAAAATGCTGGCAAGGAAAGCTTCTAATCCGTAGGGCGAACTATCATCTAATAACTATTAACTAGTAACTTCCAAAACTATGACTCTCGAAGACGCCATTTCTTACATCAGCGATAAGGCCAAGGGCCAGGCGGAACAGTTCGACGTGCTTGCCTCCAGGTCCCATTCCGAAGGCCTTTCCCTTTTCCAGGGGCAGGTCCAGAATACGGAAATTTCCGATTCCGTAGGTGTGGGAATCCGCGTCATCAAGAATGGCCGTCCGGGCTACGCCCATACGGAGCGCCTTACGGCAGACGCCCTGGAGCAGACCCTGAAAGACGCCCTTTGCCATACCCAGTGGACCGATGAAATCAACGTGGACTTGCCGGAGCCGGGAACCATGCCGCAGCCAGACGAGGACTACAATCCGGCCCTGGAAAAAATCGGCCTGTCCGAAATGAAGGATGTCTGCATCGATTTGGAAAAGGCGACCTTCGCCAAGTCCAAGGAAATCGAGAACATCCCTTACTTAGGGGCGGACCTTTCCAACAGCGAAGACTACGTGGCAAACAGCAAGGGCGTTTTTTACAGGACCCGCTCCAATTCCGTTTCTGTAGGCTTGGGTGCGGTTGCATGTCGTGACGGCGTCAAGAAGTTGGGCAGTTTCACCAAGTTCACCCGCAACTGGAAAGAAATCGACGTAGATGGAATCGCCACCCGTGCGGCGGGATACTCTACGGAACTGTTCGGTGCAAAGAAGATCGAGGGCGGCAAGATTCCCGTGATCCTGTCGGAGCGCATATCCGGTCGGTTCATGCGGATGTACTGTCAGCCCTACTTGGCGGATTCCATGCAGAAAGGCCTTTCCAGGCTTTCGGGCAAGGAAGGCTCGAAGATTGCGTCGGATTGCCTTTCCCTGTGGAGCGTGGGTTCCGGAGACCTGTTCAGCCATCATTTCCCCTACGATTCTGAAGGTATGCCCACCCAGCGGGTGAAGGTTATCGACGGAGGCGTCTTTGGCCAGGGCCTCTACAACCTGGAAACCGCCGCCAAGGCGGGCTGCAAGTCCACCGGAAACGGCGTCCGCGACTTGGGCACCAAGATGTCCACGTCCTTCTACAACATGTACGTTCCCTGCGGCGAAAAATCTACGGAAGAACTGCTGAAACTGTTCCCCAGGTGCCTGCTGGTGGCCCGGCTGGAGGGCAACTCCGGCTGCAATTCGGTGAGTGGGGAACTGAGCATTGGTGCCCACGGTTTCTGGTGCGAAAACGGCCAGATTGCCCACCCCGTAGATAGCGTGACCCTGAGTGGGAACTATTTCGACATCATCCAAGAAGTGGTGGCCTGCGGAAACGCCTACTACGACGACTTTTCCAGCACCAAGGTGCCTGCGCTGGCCGTACAGTCCCTGTCGGTAAGCTGCTAGGCGTGCTTCACCCTTCCTGGCGAACTGCTCGAATTTTTCGAGTAGTTGGGATTTGCCCCAACTCGTCCGTATTTAGGATTTCTTGAATATAGTCCTTCATCTGCTTGAAAAGACGGATAAGGGCAATGCTTTGTGCTGTAGCCTGTTCACCTTTAAGCACAGTCATAAGCATATAAATGCCCTGTTCGGTAAATGCGTAAGGAAAACTTCTGCTTTTCGAACTCAAGTTTGCGGTCAAATTTTTTGACCGCAAAACATCAATCTGCCCAAATTCGCTCATTTTGGGGCTTTTCGCCTGCTCCAAGGTCAAATTTTTTGACCTTGATACTTCTGCCAATTCGTCTTTATTCAGCTGAAACCGGAAATCCTCGGCGAATTTCTCGATGTTGTTTTTGACCTGCTGATTGAAAGCCTTGGTCGAATACCCGTAAATCTCCGCCAAGTCGGAGTCGAGCATCACTTTGACCCCGCGGATCGTGTAAATCCGCGTTTTTAACAGTTTTTCGTCAATTAGCGGGAATTCGGGTACGTTGGCGACGATATCACTTTTCTTCTTCATGGCTATAAAACCTCCTACCTATATAGACGGAGATACACCCCAAAATGTGCCGAAAAATTTTATTTACCTACGTTTTTTACAAAGAGAGGGGGAAGGCTCCCCCTGGCTCCAGCCCCGGCTAGAGTGTCATCCTGAGTGGAACGTAGTGGAGTCGAAGGATCTTGTCTGGGCTTTCGCACACCCCCTCGCCTAGGGGCTCTGCCCCTAAAACCCCGCAAATGTTATGCCGGACTTGTTCCGAAATCTTCCTTTTTACTATCATTTCGCATAGACATAGCCCCGTACCGATTGGTGCGGAGCGACTGGAAACTTTGAGATTCGTCTCTTATTCTTGTTACTGAAATTAGCACTTTCAAGTCAATCAATCGAGAGTAGGACGAGCACTTGCGTCTTTGTTGGGCGTGGGTCGTTTGTGCTTATTGGTTGATAGGGCGTGCTAACCCTCAGTA
>JAEDLI010000094.1 GCA_016295375.1 Fibrobacter sp.
AACGCGAAGGCAATCAGGCGTTCCTGCTGGATACTCGCGAAAAGTTCCAGTGTGCTGGCAAGCAGTGGAAAGCCGTGGAGGAGTGGTCTGCTGCCCCCGGAAGCTCTACAAGTTCACGTCCCGTTGAATATGGTACCCTGACCGATTCCCGTGACGGACAGACCTACAAGACGGTGGCTATCGGCACCCAGATCTGGATGGCGGAGAACCTGAATTACGACGATGGACATGGGGTGTGCCCAATGAAAGAATCAGAAAACTGCGAAAAGTATGGCCGGTTGTACTCATTCACTGAAGGTGATTCTTCGAGCAAATCTGACATTTGCCCTACAGGATGGCGTATGCCTGATTCCTTGGACTATGCAGAACTGATTGCATATGTTTCCAAAAACAACGGCGGAGAACCTGTGGGCGTCAGCTTGAAAGCCACAACAGGCTGGATTTCCGAAGGCGAAACGGTAATCATTGAAGGCGACGGAACCGCTCACGGAAGTGTGGATTCTACGCGCGTAGGCGCCTCCCGAGGGACAGACCGTTTCGGGTTTGCGGCTCTCCCGGCCGGAAGTTGCTGGGATAAACAATGTTATATTGGTGACGACACCCGCTTCTTTTTTTCGACGCCTCGTGTAGGTGGTAGTTACAAGCTCGCCTTTGATAAAGATAGTCTTATATACGATAAAGACGGTGGATATGGTTATATCTCGGTCAGGTGCTTGAAAGGAGAGGCTTCAAGTAGTACAGTGAGTTCTACAAGTTCCTCCGGTAATGAATCTTCTAGTGGAGGAGTCGTTGATCCTGATGATGTAGTTACGGGCACTATGACTGACAGCCGTGATAAGAAGGTTTATAAGACCGTGACCATCGGCACACAGACATGGATGGTGGAGAATTTGAACTATGACCCTGGACAGGGCGGTTCAGGGTCATCGGTATACGATTGGTCCTGGTGCTTTGGCAATGATGATACCAATTGTGACAAATATGGGCGCCTATACACTTGGGCGGCAGCCATGGACAGCGCAGGGACGTGGACTACAAACGGCATGGGCTGCGGATACGACAAGGCTTGCTCGCCGAGCTTGCCAGTTCAAGGCGTTTGCCCGAGTGGCTGGCACCTACCTACTAAAGCTGAATTTGAAACCTTGTTCAGTGCAGTGGGAGGCTATTCCAATGCAGGCGTTATGCTAAAATCCAACAGTGGCTGGGAAGATTATGATGGCAGAAACGGCAACGGCACCGATGCCTACGGCCTTTCCGTTCTTCCGGCGGGCTACCATGGCCAAGGCTTCTTCAGCAGTTTGGGCGAACTCGCACGCTTCTGGAGTGTCGATGAAGAGGGCTCCGATAATGCCTACTACATGGGTTTAGACTACAACTATGAGGGTGCGTACATGAACGGCAATGGCTACAAGCTCCACGGCTTCTCTGTCCGTTGCCTTAGGTACTAAATATGTAATAGCATATAACCAACAAAAATTTGAACCCCTAGTCCCTAGAACCTAGCCCCTAGATCCTAGCCCCTAGATCCTAACCTCTATTTTACTACATTTCTCCGCGCTATGGAAGAGTGTTTGAAAACGGTTGACTTGGTTCTTGCCAGCGGTTCCCCTCGCCGGCGCGAAATACTCCAGCAGATTGGGGTCAAGTTCCGCGTTTCGGTGTCGGGCGAAGAGGAAAAACCTACCGCCGAAAATCCCTTGGATTTTCCCCGCGAAAATGCTAGCCAAAAAGCCTTGGCGGTCTCCAAGAAGGACACTTCCGCCGTAGTGCTGGGCTTTGACACTTTGGTGTTCCTGGACGGCAAGCCTCTCGGAAAGCCCAAGGACAAACAAGACGCTCTCCGGATGCTCAAGTCCCTGAACGGTCGCTCCCACAAGGTGATTACCGGTGTGGCAGTGGCCCACGGGGGCATGCTCCTCTCCGCTTCCCAAGAGGAAACGGAGGTGTTTTTCAGGGACTGTTCCTTACAGGAGCTGGAAGAATATGTAAATTCTTTGGACCCAATGGATAAAGCGGGGGCCTACGGCATCCAGACAAACGGAGCCCGCCTGATCCGTTCTATCCGCGGATGCTATTACAATGTAGTGGGGCTTCCTGTAGCCCGCACGCTAGACATGCTTAAGAATTTGAAGGTGAAGGTATGAGTACTCCTATTGAAGATAAACGCCCCGACGAACGGCTTGGCGCCTACCTGGCCCGTGCCCGCGAAGCAAAATCCATGACGGTGGCAGACCTTGCCACGACCACGCGTTTGTCCGAAAAGAACATTTCGCTGATTGAGGCCGGCGACTGGAAGGCGTTTCCGGTGCAGGCCTATTTGCGCGGCTATTTGAATTCCGTGAGTACCAAACTGGGCCTGGATTCCAAACGGGTGCTGGACTGGTATGCCGCCGAGAACGGTTCCAAGTTTGCAAGCCTCCTTACGGACCTTTCTGACGGTAACCCGGGCAAGCCTTCGGGTTCTGCCGAAGGG
The DNA here is from genome assembly GCA_016295375.1 of Fibrobacter sp. Taxonomy (GTDB): domain Bacteria; phylum Fibrobacterota; class Fibrobacteria; order Fibrobacterales; family Fibrobacteraceae; genus Fibrobacter. Next base: position 2,474 of record JAEDLI010000094.1, read on the forward strand.
GAGGGTGGCTCCAAGGGGAAGGTGATTGTCATTATTCTCGTGGTTATTGGACTTGCCCTGGTGGTCGCCTCCAAGTTCCTCAAGGACGTGACTCCGGTGCAGAGCGCTCCCGAACCCGTGAAGACCGAAGTGGTGGAAGAAGAACCCGCCGTAGAAACGCCCACGGAAATGCCCGAAGGGGCCGAGGCCGTTCCCGCCGACTCCATGAATGCGGATACCTCTGCTGCCCAGGTCGCTCCCGCCGATACGGCGAAGGCCGCTCCTGCCAAGGACCAGCCTATCAGCCAGGCCGTTGTGGAAGAAGCTATCAAGAAATCCGACCGTCCCGCTTCGGCAACCATATTCCTTTCGTCTGATTCCAAGACCGAAGAGGCCAAGGCTGCTCCGGCAGGCGTAAGCTCCAAGCTTATCTTGGTGGCCTCTGGCGAAATGCGCACCTGGATCGGTATCAAGCACAACGAAGACGATACCTCGTTCCTCAAGGAATCCAACCTTTCCAAGGCCGGCACCCGCATGGTTTACGAATCTTCGGACACCCTGTATGTGGTGGTGGGCGAACCTAGGGCCATTTCCAAGTTCTACCTGAACGGCAAGGATGTGCCGCTGCCCGGCATGAAATTCGGCCGCGTCACCAAGTTCAGGGTATTTGGCGGTAAAGTCATCGAAGGAGCGGAATAATGCGAGTTTCCAAGATCGAGAGAAAGACCAGCGAAACCAACATTTCCCTGAGCCTCAATCTGGACGAGGCCTGCAGGGGCGTCATTGATTCCGGCAATGCGTTTCTGGACCACATGCTGGACCTGTTCCAGGTTCACGGCGGCTTCCGTCTGGACCTGACCTGCAAGGGCGACACCGCTATCGACATGCACCATAGCATGGAAGATATCGGCATTGTGCTCGGGCAGGCTCTTGTGGAATGCCTCGGCGACAAGAAAGGTATCGAACGCTACGGCTTTTACTTTGTCCCTATGGACGAGGCCCTCAGCCGCGTGTGCATCGATTTCAGCAACCGCATCGGTTTCGTGTGGAAGGTGGAACTCCCCGGAGAGACGGCTGGCGGCATCGAGGCCAGCATGTTCGAGCATTTCTTCAAGACGGTCTGCGAGAACGCCCGCATGAACCTGCACGTGGAACTCTTCTACGGAAACGACAACCACCATTGCCTGGAAAGCATCTTCAAGGCCTTTGCCCGTTCCGTGGCCATGGCCGTTGCCCCGAGCCGCAACGTGAAGGGCGTGCCCAGCAGCAAGGGCGTACTGTAGGCACCTGCGGTGCAGTTAATAGTTACTAGTTACTAGTTACTAGAAATGCTATCAAAGAACATTCTGGCCGAAGGCGTAACTCAGAACGGCTGCGCAGCGGCCCTAGTAACTCAGAACTAGTAACTACAACTTAGGGACTCTCACCTTATCCCCGGCATTCAGGTGCTCCAGCATCACGCCGGGGTTTACTGATTGCAGGGTAGAGAGCACGTAGAAGTGGGGGAGGCTCTGGGCACCCGCCCCGTAGGTCCGGCGTAAAAGCTGGAACAGGTCTTCGCCGTCCTTGGATTCCACCACCTTGTAAAGCTTTGAATTGCTGGGGTCCGACTGCAACGCCGAAAGGGCCTGGGTGAACAGGTTCGCGAAATTTTCGGCGGAATTGTCCTTATGGGGTTGAGTGGCTGCCGGTCCCGGTTTTCCGCTGCCGGTCCTTGTCCCTTGGTCCGCCTTGGGTCCTTTTTCGGGCTTTTTCCCCGTCACCGAAGAGGGCAGTATAAAGTTCGGCGCCTTGAAGGTGTTCATGGCGATGCTGGGCTTGTTCTTGTCCTGCTTCTTTAGCGGTTCCAGGGCCAGGATGGAATCCAGGTCGGCGATGTAGGTGCTGTCGGGCCATTCCGTAAGGGGCATTTTCTTGTTCACGACCACGATGGTCGCCACAGGGGGGTCCGATTTGCAGGCGGCAAGAGCCCCGACAAGCAGGGACAGTCCGAGGAACTTCCAGCACCCGGGTCGGGCGATTCTTTTTGGAAAACGGCTCCGAATCATGGCCTAAAGATACAAAAAAACAGGCCTACGCTTGCCAAAAAGGCCTAATTCTTCTAAATTGTGTGCTCCAATTAACTACTTCACAGGAAGTTTAAAAATGAAAGAAGGTATCCACCCTAACTATCAACCGGTCGTGTTCGTCGATGCGAATACGGGTAAAGAATACATCACCCGCTCCACGAAGTCTTCCGCCGAAAAGAAGACTATCGATGGGGTTGAACATAGTGTGATTTCTCTGGAAATCACCGCTGATACCCATCCGTTCTGGACGGGCAAGCAGCATCGCGTGGATACGGCTGGCCGTATCGATCGCTTCAACAAGCGTTTCGCTGGCAACATCACCGGTGCAAAGCGCAAGACCCGCAAGGCGGCGCCCGCCAAGGCCGAAGAAGCCTAGTCTTTTACACCCTCCCCTGAAACGGGAGGGTTTTTGTATATTTAGAGAAATTCAAAAGGAAAAACGATGAAAAAAACACTTACTCTCTGTGCTACCGCCGCTCTCGTGGCTATGGCTCTCACCGGTTGCGAAAAGACCGGTACCATTGAAGGTGAAGTCTGTGACGCTTTCACTGGCAAGCCTCTCGAAATGCCCACCATCTGGATGGACTCCACTATCTACTCCACCCTCAAGGAAAAGTACAAGTACAAGCAGGAACTCCGCAAGGGCCAGTTCAAGTTCGAAAAGGTCCCCGTGGGTAACTACAAGATTCTCGCCGGTCGCTCCAAGTATATCAAGAGCAAGAACATGATTTCTACTACGGAAGAAAACCCGAACCTGAAGGTGACGCTGTACATCTATAGCGACCAGATTGAACCGGGTCTCTACCTGCCTGGCGACGAAGAAAACGGCCCGAAGAAGATTTCTAATGAATGGGTTGTCTGGTCCACCCAGTGCAACGAATCCATTGCCGGCTATCAGCTGGAACGTCCTCAGGCTGGCGACGGCGCCAAGGTGCCCGACCAGAAGAAGGACAAGAAGAAGAAAGGCAAGAAGGACGCTGCCAAGATGTCTCCGCTGCCGGCTCCCCGCGTAATCGAAGGCAAGCTGGAAGTCTTCTACCGCAATGCTAGCTCCGTGACCTCTCCGCTGGTCGCCAAGACCTTCCCCGCCGTGGAACAGGACATTTCTGCCCACAAGGACTGCAAGGGCTTTGACGCTAACGAGAAGAAGGGCCTCTTTGCCGACAAGGACAAGGGCACGAACTTGACGGTGACCTACATGGCCGAAAACCTGTTCAAAATCACCGGCGATCTTCCCAAGGGCAAGCAGATTATTCAGTTCTCCCAGGATGGCAAGACTCTGACCACCTACTACTTCGAGAACAAGTAGATTTTCCTTTGTTTGACTAGGGATAGAAAGGCTGTAGTCAAAATTTAGGCGAAAATTTTAGAAAAAAAAATAAACCCGCCACGTGGGCGGGTTTTCTTGTCGGTAAATGTAGTTTTTCAGCCGATCCTGTCAACGGCCTTTTCCAGGTCCGCCCCCAGCAGGTGGGAGTACGTGTTCAGCGTGATTTCCACGTTCTCGTGCCGCATGAGCATCTGGACGGACTTGATGTCGGCACCAGCGCGGATAAGGTTGGAGGCGAAGCTGTGGCGGAACCTGTGGTTCGTCGCCTCTCCCTGGAACTCTATCCCGGCATTCCTTGCGGCGACCTTAACCGTTCCGGAAAGGCTGTGGATGTGCGGCAGGGGTTTCCCGTATCGTTCCAGTTCGGTTTTCAGACGCGACGAGACCGGTATTTTAGCCATCTTGTCTCCTTTGCCTACCAGGTGGACGTATCCGTCGTGGATGTCTGCGTCGTTCAGGTTGGCGGCTTCGTCCTTCCGGAGTCCGGCGAAAGCCATCAGTGCCCATGTGACGCGATGCTCCGGGTTCGGGGCGTGGTCCAGGATTGCGTTCACCTGTTCCACGGTCCAGAAGAAGGGGAACTTGTTTTTGACGGTCTTTTTCTTCGGGACCTTTTTCATGGGGTTCTTGACTATCCATTCCCTGTCCACGAAGTACGAGAATATGGCGTTGCAGTATTGGTGCCTGCAGTTGTAGGATCCCGGACCGAGATTCTCGCATTTCTTGGCAAAGACGCCGGCAATGTCTTCCGGGCGTATTTCAGCGACCAGTCTGTCGCGCAGCTCGAACAGCATGTTGAACGCCTGGTTGTACATGTACATCGTCTTGCTGTCGTAGCCGCGCAGTTCCCTGTCCTTGACCACTTCGGAGAATGCCCTTTCCAGGGTGATGTCAACCTCCTTGTGCTTGAAGTCTTCCAGGGCCTTTGCCGCTAGATATTGCGCCTGTCCCTTGAGCGTGGTACCCAGGGAACGGTACACCTCGATACCCTGCCTCGGGTCGGCGATGCGGGCGTACCAGGTCTTGATTCCCTTGGACTTGTTCTTCTGGATTATGGAGACGCGTAGAGTCATGGCGGCAAATCTAGGTTATCGTGCGCTTACGATAAGGTTCTTGATGTATTCGTCTGCGGCATCGAGCGGGAACAGCAGGCGGCGCTTGTGGTAGAAGTGACTGATTTTTCGTTGTGCCACCTTTCGCTGGACCGTCTGCTCGCTGCAATCCAGTTTCTCCGCCATTCCTGTGATGGTGGGATATGCGACCCCGTTCAGGGAATATGTCTTTTCTTTCGGGTTCTTCATGGTTTTCCTCTCTTCTGCTGCGGTGTCAGGTCGTTCCTGGCACAAGCCTTGCAGGTATAGATGTTCTTGTGGCCTTTCCTTTGATGGATGCACCACTTCATGAATCCGCAGGTGGTGCAGATTGTGTATTCAGTTTTCTCTGACATATAGGTGGCTGGCGGGAGTCGAACCCGCAACCTTCGGCACCTTCTTCCCGCGTGTAACCGTTTAACACCTTCTTTCATCGGAGTCGAACCGATATTCTGGCATATCCGCGCTTTAACCAATTAAGCTACAGCCACTGTTTTCTTACACTTTGTTCGTGCCTTCTACGCCTCGGTTCTCACGACCCTTCGTGCTCGGTGTCTATCTCGATTGTCATCTTCATGGTCTATCCTCCTTGAGTAGTGTAATTCCGTGCCTTTTCAGGGCCTCTCTCATGCGCCGGTTCTCGGTCATGATTCGCTCGTATTCCTCCAGCGGCACGGTGGCGTAGAGCGGCTCTGCGTGCGTCTGTCCTGGGTGGAGCGGGTAGGGGTATTCTTTAGGCATTAGACAAATTCTCCTTTCGGCGTGTTCGCCTCGTAATCGAAGGTCGGTTCTTTATTTTCTTTGGGGTACCTGTCCGCCATACGGCGGTAAACTGTCTTCACTGACATTCCCTGCTCAAGCATCCGGCGGATTTCCTTCCTCTGCTGTTCGTCATACTTCATTTTCGATTGCCTCCATTATCCGCATGATGACGGCACCGCACTGTGCGAACTCCTGCAAGGCGTGTTCCTTGTCGCCATGCTGGTATGCGTTCAAGGCCTCGTAAAATTCCTCGTTTAACAGGTCGCACGCATAATGCGTCGTTGCTTCGTCGTTCCACTTTTTCCAGCGTCGTTCTTCTTCGTCGAAATCGAAACCGAGCGGCGTTACGGCGTCGCAGAATTTCGGTTGCTTGCCTTCATCCTTTCGCAGTTCTTCCTTGATGGCTACGAGGTAGCCGTTGAGTTTTCCTGGTTCTATCATTTCTCCTCCGCAAGTTTTCTCCCGCACATCGGGCAGAATTTGATTGCTACGGTAAATTCGCATTCGTCTTCATTGTCGCTGACGGTCAGACCTTAGTCACCTACATACGGTTCGTCCTTCTCTATCTTGACGGCAAAACGGTCCTGAAGGATTAGGAAGTCTGGAGTTCTACCTTTGAATTTTCCACGCATTCCGAAATTGCAAAACTGGCACATCACTTCGTCTCCTTTGCCCTTTCGTTGTTAATGATTTTGTTGGCGATGTCTTTCTTTCTCATTTGGCCTCCTTGAATTTCTCGGCAATGGCGAGCCAACGATTGCGCCACTTCCGCCACCACTTCTCTTTAGGACTTTCGGTTCCGAAAGACGGGTAGGCGTACAGTTCAGCATCGCACCACCACGCCATCGCCAAGCACCGCTTGTACTTCTGGTAGGCAACATCTTTAGCCATCATCGCTAGGTCTTTGTAGTACGCAGACCTATTATCGGAGTCTATGTCTATCAGTTTTGCAATTGTGGCATTGCGTTCATCAAGAATGGCGTCAGTTGACTTTTTGTCATCACGCAAATCGGAGATGTCTGCTTGCAATTCCGCTATCTTTTTATCCTTTTCAGCAATCACTTCGTCGGCTTTGGACTTGAGGTAAAACAAGTTGTCATCCAGGTTAAAGTCATCTATGTCGCCAGCCTCTTGCTCAACTTGTTCTACTGCCCAGTAAATTTGTTCACTATTGTACGATGTCAATTCGCTCATTTGTCGGCCTCCTTACACGATAGTTCCGCCTGGGCCATAGTGGGCAGGCCGTTCATTATTTCGGTTCTCGTGCTCGTTGAAAACAATCCAACTACGCCACAATCTTCTAATGATTTTCCGTATCTTTCTCATCAGTATTCCTCCGCTTCCTTACGAGTCTTGAAGAAGTGGAAACCGCTCGCACATTCCACGTTGTACATCAGGTTGAAGTCCTTGATGTTGATTTCCTGCCCGAGGCGATATTCGAACAAGTTGTCGTACATCGAGTGCAGAACTTCGTGTCCGCCCATATCGGTAATCTTCGCCTTGTTAGTACGGCACTTGCTGCCGTTGATGCAGAACACGACGGCGCCCGCAGGAATTTCGGCAGTGATGACAACGCCTTCCTTCGTCTTCTTGTAGCCGATGAGCGGCTCGTCAAGAAGCTTGCCAAGACGGAATAGGTCGGCACGCCTGAGGTCGGCATCCGTGAGGCGGGCATCCGTGAGGTCGGCATCCGTGAGGTCGGCACGCCTGAGGTCGGCATCCGTGAGGTCGGC
>JAEDLI010000095.1 GCA_016295375.1 Fibrobacter sp.
GGGTGGCGAACTGCTCGACGAGCTTCGGGTCTTCATCGGCCACGCTGCCGATCTGATAAATCACGCGGTTGATGGCCTTAAAGCGGTTGGCAAGTTCGGTAGAGAACTTTTCGCAATCCTTCCAGCTTAAGCCGGTCGTGGTGATGAGGAACGGTTGCGCGTAAGTACGGCCGTCGCCCTGGACGCCCACGCTCTTGATGGGAAGAAGGCGGCCAGCGATGTTGTTCGCCTTCAGGTAGTCGGCGAGGGACTGACCGGCGGTGTCCTTCACGTCTTCGAATTTCACGAGGTCGTCGGTGAGCTTGCCGTCGCTGCAGAGCAGGCGAACGCCGAGACCCGGACCCGGGAACGGGTGGCGCCACACGAGGTTGTGCGGGATGCCCAGTTCTTCGCCGAGGGCACGGACTTCGTCCTTGTACAGGTCGGCGAGGGGTTCCAGCACGAGGCCCTTTTCCATGAGGTCCAAAACTTCTTGCACGCGGTTGTGGTGCGTCTTGATCTTGTCGGCGTTCTTGGTGCCGCCGCTTTCGATGGTGTCGGGGTAGATGGTGCCCTGTGCCATCATCCACTGGTTCGGATCCAGGTTGAGCTTTGCCATTTCCTCGTCCTTCACCGTCAGGAATTCCTTACCGATGATGCCGCGCTTGGTTTCGGGTGCAGTCACGCCCTTGAGCTTAGCGAGGAAGTGTTCGCTGGCATCGCGGACCTTGAGGTTGTTCATTCCCTCGGCCTTCAAGAATTCCATAATCTTCTGGGATTCGCCGAGGCGCATCATGCCGTTGTCCACGTGCAGGCCCAAAACCTTTTCCGGCCCGAGTACGCGGTTCAGGAGCACGAATGCCACGGTGGAATCCACGCCGCCGGACACGAGCAAGAAAACCTTGCGGTCTTTGACCTGTTCCTTGATGCGCTCCGTGATGAGCGGCAGGTAGCTCTTCATGTTCCAAGTCTTCTTGGCACCCGTAAAGTCCACGAAGTTTTCCAGCAGCTTCATGCCGAACTTGCTGTGGGTGACTTCGGGGTGGAACTGGATGCCGAAAATCTGGCGCTCGGGACTCTCGCTATCGAAAGCAACGGCTGCGATTTCACAGTCTTTGGTGCTGGCCACAATCTTGTAGCCCTCGGGGAGCTTCGTGACCTGGTCGCCGTGGCTCATCCACATGGGGCTGGCCTTCGGGAGACCCTTCAGAATCGGGCAGTTCTCGTCGCCCACAATCAGGTCGGCGATTCCGTATTCCTTCACCTTGCCCGGTTCCACGTGACCGCCCAGCTGCTGGGCGATGAGCTGGTGACCGTAGCAGATGCCGAGCTTCGGCACCGGGAGGTTCAAAATTTCGGGATTGTATTCCGGTGCGTCCGCGGCGTAAACGCTACTGGGGCCGCCACTGTAGATGATACCCTTCACGCCTTCGAGCTCGCTGACGGGAGCGGCGGGGGAGTGGATTTCGGTAAACACGCCCAGGCGGCGCACGCGGTTAGCAATCAGGTGGGCGTACTGCCCGCCAAAGTCCAAAACTGCAATAGTATCGACGTTTTTCATAAATATGTTCAGGTTACAGGTTTTAGGTTGTAGGCCTGTAGGTCCGTTCTTTTCAACTAAAATTTAGAAAATATATATTTAGGTCATTATGAGATTATATATATTTAGGTCATTATGAGATTAGCTTACTTTGCTCCCCTTGCTTTTGCGGTGGCTGCCCTGGCAGCCGATGAAGGAAATAATCCTGCCTCTGACACCCTGTTTGTTCGAGTGGACTCCGAACCCATCGCGGCAGATAATGCCCCTGTGGCCGATTCCGTGGCTCCTGTAGCTCAAACAGTTCCTGTTCAGGATACTGTTTTGCAGGACACTGCCGCTGTAGTTCCCGACACGGCCAAGGTTGAGGTAGCTCCTGTTGCAAAGGAAGAAGCAGCGCCTGTGGATACGGTTCAGACTCGTCCACAAGTACAGGTTTCTATAGGCTCACTTTTGGCGGCACAAGCCCAAAAGACCGATGCAAAGGAAGCTCGCGAAAGGAACAGTTTTTTCTTGACCTTTGGACTGGGACTCCGCTATGCCGACTTGTCCTTCAAGGAATACGTTCGGACCAAGGACCCTAATCAAGACGGTGTCTGGATTATCGGTGACAAGGGAAATTCTATCCGCAAGGAATATTCCGGATATGGTCCGGATATTTCGATGAAGCTCGGAACCCTTGTGTCCAACAGGTTGGCCCTCTTTTTCAATGCGTCCCTTTCTGCCGTATCTTCGGGGGATTTCAAGGTGAGACATTACAGCAACGGTCGTCAGATGATCCGTGCTGATTACGAGATGGATGCACTCCGTTTTGCACTGGGTGCGGGAACGAACTTTTTCCTTTCTACAGATACCAACAGCGTCATGCACGGGGTCTTTGTAGGTGCAGGTGTGGGAATCGTATTTGAAGCGGCCGGAACTGACACGGAATACGATTACTATGACAGCTATGAGGAAGATTTTGAGATTGCCGAAACCGGCATGGTCATGTCTGTTGAATTTGGCAAGCTATGGAGAGTTGCTCCTCAATGGAGTGTTGGAATTTCTGCCAACGCTACCATGGACGGTTTGTTCTTTAACGGAGGAGCTGCAACGTCCAAGTCCTGGACAGCGGGCCTGAGCTTTGTGGTCGTCCGTTATTGATAAACAGTTTGTCATAACCTAGAAACTGCAGACAAGTAGGGCTACAAGGCCTGCGAACATGGCGACCTTTACAAGTTTTTGAGCCCGCCGGTAGTTCTTTTTATGGGCAAAAACAATGATGGCGGCAAAAGTCGGTGTGAGAACGGCTGCCGTAATAATAAGGAACAAGGTTGGATAGAAACCTTGCACCACAGGAAGCGGGAGCAACGCCCAGCAAAAAATGCAGATGAAGCCTGCGAGACGCCTTGCGGTAGGGGCTCCGGCAATCAGCGGGAAGGTCATGATGCCGGCCTTCAGGTCTCCAATTTCGTCTTCCAGGTCCTTGTAGATTTCCCGCGCCGTCGTCAGCAGAAAGGCGAACATCATGGCGGGGTACAGAAAACCGATTTTGTCGGTAGGGGTCCACATCAGGTCTTCGGTTTCCGGGATTCCGGTTGGGTAGAACAGGCATAGGATTAAGGGAGTCGCGCACAGGAGGGCGACGGTCATGTTCTTGAGCAGCGGGATGTGCTTGATTTTTTTGTTGTAGGCGATGAGTAGCGCGTCCAGCAGTAGAAAGAAGATGGCCGACGTGAATCCCGTCTTTGTAATAAGACTGTCGGCAATGCCGCAAAGAAGTGAAAGAATTAGAAGTGCGACCCATACCTTTTGGGCGGCGGAAACTGAAATTTTTCCGCTTACAAGGGGGCGCTCCGGACGGTTCAGTTTGTCTGTTTCCAGGTCCCAGATGTCATTCTGGATGTTGGCAAACCCGATGGCGAAGGCAAAGCCTAGGGCCTGTAAAATCAAGGTCAACCAGCTGATGTTCATTTCCTGTAGGGGCAATACTCCAAGCAGGTAGTAACCGATGGCAAGCGTCACTATGGCGATGACGACATTCACCGGTCGAATCATTTTGAATAGGGCGAAGAGCATGGTGTAAATATAGTTATGAGTTGTGAGTTATGAGCAATGTGCAATATACAATGTGCAATGTGGAACTTAGAAATTAGATAATCCCCCATACCTTGTTCCTCACACCCCAAAGGTGCAAAGCGCCTAAACGATACTTGGCAACTAGAATTGCGATGCAATTCGTTGCCCTAGTAGAGTTATGCCCTTTGGGTAGACCTCAAAGCGAAGCGACCTCAAACCCCTAACCCCTAGCCCCTAGATCCTAGTCCCTAATTACTATCTTTACCCTATGCCGTTTTTTACCAAGAGCAACCTTGAGGACCTTCGGGCCGAAGCCGACCAACTCTCTATTTGCGTGGAGCATTTTCTCTATGCCTCGGAACGTGTAGTCGAAGGGGACTACAAGACCAAGGGCTTTTACGACAACTGTATCGAAAAGTGCAACGGACGGCTCAAGGCAATTCATTTTCTGATGGAGTCCATCCGGCAGAATCGGCCTGTAACCGAAGAGGAACTGGAAGAATCGCTCCCCGCTTTTCTAAATTCCAAGAAAGATGCTAAATAACGAATTCGATGACGAACCGGAACCGCTTCGGCGTGTAAGGCCCACCCGTCGGGACCATCGCAGCCGCCGTATCGACGTGATGCGGGAGATGGAGTCGGGCGTGGTAGATGAACGCCCCGTCAAAGAACGTTTCAGTCGCGAATTCAAGAATCCCCGCATCAAGAAAATCAAGGACCCGCTGGAAAAGATAGACGAAAAGGACTGCGTCGAAGGCCTGGTGGTAGAAGTCCACCGCCGCACCTGCGAAGTGCGATTGAAGCCTTCGGCTTCAAATTCAGATTTCGGAATTCAGAATACAGAATTATTAACTCCGAACTCCGAACTCCGAACTCCGAATTTAATTGTTACTGCCATGTACCGTGCCACCACATCAAAGGCTTTAGGGGAATTCCCTGCCGTAGGGGACCGCGTGTTGCTTGGCCAGGTGAACGAAGACGAAGATACCGGCGAGGGGGTAGGCTCCCAGAAGTACTGCGTGGTGCGTGTTCTTCCGCGAAAAAGCGAACTCAAGCGCCCGGGCCCCCGCGACAGCTTTAGGCGTAAGCTCACCCTGGCGGCAAATATCGACCAGGTGGTGATTGTGGCCAGCGTGGCCCAGCCGGAATTCAACTACGGCTTTATGGACCGATTCCTTTTGGCGGCAAACTTAAACAACCTGCCTTTTGTGCTGGTGCTGACCAAGATGGACCTGCTCCCCAATGGCGAGGCAGACTTGACCGACGATATCCGGGACTTCATGACCATCGTGGACAAGGTGATTCCGGTAAGCGTCAGGACCGGCGAAGGTCTGGACAGGTTACGCGAGGAGCTGCAAGACAAGTCTTCGGTATTTAGCGGCCAGAGCGGTGTAGGTAAATCTACGCTGGTGAACGCACTGGTGCCTGGTGCTGAGCTGGAAACGGGGGCGGTTCGGGAGCGGGACGGCAAGGGCCGGCATACCACAACATCTTCGAGCCTGTTCGATTTTCCTGGCGGGGGTTACGTCATCGATACGCCGGGTATTCGGAGTATCGGCCTTTCTAACGGCGAAGACGACATGGACGGCGAAACTCTGGCAAAGATTTTTCCGGGTTTTTTCGAAGGCGACCTGTTCACCTGCAAGTACAGCAACTGCCTGCACCTAAAGGAGCCGGGCTGTTCTGTGCGGGCGGCCGTAGAGTCGGGAAAGCTTTCCTGGGCACGTTACGCCAGTTATTTGAGAATCCTGAATTCAAGAAACTAGGGAGTGCGGGTTAGGTGGATATTGCATCCAAGATAATGCTGGTGGCATCCATTGTGATGATGGGCTATAACGCCTCGGAGTTTTTGGCCAGTTTTCAGTCTCTTTCTGAAAAGGCGGGGGAGTTGAAGGAAATGGCCAGGATAAACGGAGCTAGCGAAGGGGATATGCGCCGGTCCAATTTTTTGCTTTCTTTCGTTCTTTCGTCGGTCTATGTTGCCCTGACTTGCTTTTCGGGGCTCGCTATATGGGTGACGGTTTTTGTCGCCATAAAAATGGCCTTGACCCTGGTCGGCTCTGATTTGGCCTTGCTCCAGATTTTACGGACTGGCGATTTTTCCCGAAAAACCTATTTATTGTCCAAGGGGGATGCTTTTTTGAACGCCCTGCTTGGGCTTGCCATTGCGCTTTTTTTAGTTTTGTAGATAGTAGATGGACTCTATATGAAACCTCGTTTTTTGCGAACATTACTCTTTTTCCTAGTCTTTTCTGTGGCAGGTGCATTTGCCCAGGATGGCGGAACCTTGGCTGGAATCCGTACGCCTCTGTTCTTGGGCGGTGCTCTTGGTTTTGGTTCGGGAACGGGAGTGGGTGCAAGCCAGGGCCTTGGCCTACGGCAGATTGAGCCCATGATTGGCGTTTGGTACCTTGGTCTTGGATTCTTGAGGGTCGGGTATGGATTTTTTGATTATCAAGAAGAATCTGACGACGAAAAGTACGAGATAGACCATTCCAATTTCGATGTGGAACTGGGAATCCATGCTTGGAGCCTATTCTACATTACTGGTTCTTATTCCAGGGCCAAGGAACTCAGTGACTTGGGCGACATCGCCTGGAATGAATGGGGGGCCGGATTCGGCTCTGTTGTCAACATTTTTACAACTTCTATGCTTTTTGCCGAAGTCAGCTACCGCTGGGTGCTGGACCATTACGACCCCTTTATGGAGAAATCGGTTTCCGGAAGCCGCATTCAGCTCAATTTCGGGTTTGCCGCTTATGTCTTCTAAGACCGTTGCCGTCATGGGCGGGGCATTTGACCCGGTCCATAGGGACCATGTTTATGTGGCGGAACTTTGCCTAAAGAAAGGCTTCTGCGACGAGGTCTGGTTTATGCCCAGCCCCGACCGCTGGGACAAGATTATCAATGCGTCTCCGGAACACCGTTTCAAGATGCTTGAAATGGCCACCGGCCATGAACCCCGCTTTATTCTTTCAGACTTGGAAATCGAGCAGGGGGATTACCGCGGGACCTACATTTTCTTGAAAGGCTTGCGGGAAAAGTTTCCCGACATCAATTTCCGTTTGCTGACCGGTGCCGACAGTTACGAGACCATGCCCCAGTGGCGGGACCCCTTGCATTTTTACGGAACGGAGTTCAATGGCGAACAATTGATGAGGGAATTCGAAATCATCGTGTTTGCCCGTGCCGGTTCTGCGATACTGGATCCTGCTGAACACAAGGCCAAGGGTTATGCCGACATGTTCTGGCTTGGTCCCAAGGAAGGTTTTGTGGGCCGCTTTTCCAGTACCGAAATCCGCCGGAGCCTGCTGAAGAACAGGGGCGTCTGTCCGGAGGGCCTGTTGCCCGAGATTTACCGCTACATTCTGGACAACAATCTCTATGGGGCTTAAAGATGCAGGCGAAGGAACGGATTGAAAAAATAAGGGAGAACCCCATTGTCCAGCGGGCTGAAAAATTTTTCCCTGCCATCGCCTTTCTGGCGGGATTCGGCTGGGATTCCATTACCCTCGGTACCATGGTCTATGGTTCCGACCTGCTGATTCTTTTGGCGTATTACGTCGGCGCTTTTATTCTAGTGATTTTGTTATCGGCTAAGTTGGACCACCCGGAAGGTTGGACTAAGGAACGCCTTGCCGCTGTGGCGAAAGCTCAGGGGGTTCAGGCGGCTCCTGGCCCTTCTGCCTCCAGGGAACCCCAGACCAAGGTCGAAGAAGTTGCGGAGAAAATTAAATCTGCTGCCGAAAACAAGGCTCAACAAATTGCCGACAAAATCGGCTACGAATCGACGGCAGTTCCCGTTAATGCTATCGTGGTGCATCATCGTTTTTTGGACAGGGAATGGAGTCCGGTATGGAAAACCCGTTTTACCTGGGCAGTCCAGTTCCTGTTCGGCGGCCTGTTCAGTGCACTAGTGGTCTGTTATTTCAAGAGTAGCGGTTCTTTGGCGTCATTCTTGCTAGTCATTGCCCTTGCGTGCATGCTGGTGGGCAATGAATTCTTGCAGAAAAAGTACGAAAGCTTTGGTGTGAGCCTTGCCTTTTTCTGCTTGTTGGGAACCATGTTCCTGAATTTTATCATTCCCCACGTTGTACATCGGATCGGTTTTTTCTGGTTCCTGCTCAGTACTCTTCTTTCCTTGGGGCTTTGCGTTTGGATCTGGAAAATTTCGCACCGAAGCAAGGCGGTTTTGGTTGCACCGGTCTTTATCAGTTCCCTGCTGATTGTAGCCTACTTGATGAACTGGGTGCCGCCGGTTCCTCTCGTGCTGAAACAGCAGATTCCCTGCCAGAATTTTGACCGCAAGAATTTCTCCTGTGACGTGGATGCTCCAGGATTTTTGCAGAAGCTCGGCCTGCAGGCACCTTCGGTACACAAGGCTCCCGATGGAGAGGTGTATTTCTTGGCGGCCGTCTATGCGCCTGCTGCCCTGAAGGCGGAGCTGGAGTACCGCTGGTATTACAAGGACCCCTCCACAGGGGAGTACCGCCTTACGGATAAGATTTCTTCTGGCCGTATGGTCATCAATGGCGGTCGTGAACAGGGCTTCCGGAGTTACTCCAAAAAGAGCAAGGTCCCGGCAGGAAAGTACCGCGTAGAGACCGCCTACAAGGACGGTGCGGTGATTGGTTCTCTGGCCTTCGACGTGATAGATGAATTTCGGGATTCTTCGGGCTACGTCAGGGATTCTCTCAGGTGAGCGCCCCAAAGGACATGTTCTTTGAAAGCGATGTCCGGCCGGAACAGAACGGCCGTCTTTTGCTGGACAGCCTTTCGGAGCGGTTCACCTACCACAGCCGCGAAGAATGGTCTGAAAAAATTTCTCGCGGGCTGGTGACAATTAACGGCAATCTCGCGACGCTTGAAACGTTGGGCTACCAAGGCGACAAGGTGGTTTACCATGTGGAAAACTACAGCGAACCCGACGTGCCCACCCATTATGAGACGCTTTTCGAAGACGAGGAATTTTTGCTGGTGGCAAAGCCTGCCGGAGTTCCTGTCCATCATACGGGTCGGATTTTCTACAACACTTTTACAGCCATTATCCGTCGGGGCTTTGATTGCGAGACGGCTACTCCCATGCACCGTCTGGATAGGGATACCGGCGGAATCATGCTGTTTGCCAAAAGTGTCGATACGGCGTCAAGGTTCCAGAAACACCTGGACCGGATTCTGCTCCGTAAGTTCTATCTGGCGGTAGTTCCTGGGGAATTTCCCGAAGGGAAAGTCCGTTGCGACTTGCCTCTGGCGGAAAATCCGTCGGCGCCTATCCGTATCAAGATGTACCACACTCCGGGCGGAAAGCCTTGCTCTACGGTGTTCAGGAGGTTTGCCTTGTTGCCGGGGGCTGCGGCAAAATCAGCTTCGCCAGAAACTGCTACAGAATGTTCCTGCCGTTCCCTGGTGGAATGTGAACTGTTGACCGGTCGCAAGCACCAGATTCGTGCCCACCTTGCAGAACTGGGGTTCCCCATCGTTGGAGACCGACTGTACAGTTTCAATGGAAAGTTCTACCAGAAGATGTCTGGCGGTGGGTCGCTATCCGAAGAGGACTTTGACCTTCTGGGGGCACATCACCAGATGCTTTACGCCTACAAGGTGCAGGTGCAGCTGCCTTACTGGGATGAACCCAGGGTGTTTACGGATTTTCATTTTCCGGAGGATATGGCGGCGGCGTTAAAGACCGTGGACTTTACCACTGCAGGCTCCCTGCCACTCTAGCCGTATAGCCCTCGTAGTCCCCGAAGAATCGGGAGTATCCGGCTTCTACCGAAATAAAGTCCCAGGGGGTAATCTTCAGAGAGCCGCCTAGTTCCTGGTATTCGTCGGTCCACCCCTTTCTCAAGAAATGCT
>JAEDLI010000096.1 GCA_016295375.1 Fibrobacter sp.
TCTGAACCGCCATATCCTTCTGAAGGGATTCCTGATTAAACTAGGCGTGTCCGAAGCCATAGCCGACAAGGATGCCTGCTGCATGGAGCATATACTTTCGGCAGAAACTCTCGGAAAAATTGAAGATTTTATGAAACCGGTGGAGGCTGCGCCCTCGCCTAAAAAAACAAAGACTGTCAAAAACAAAAAATAGGCTGGAAATCGCGGCTCATGCGGTATCCGGCCTTTTATACGAGGATAAAATATGAGCTGTAATTGTGGTTGCGGCGGCAAGTCGCAAACAAAGAAATGGAACACAGAGCCGCAGTTTTCGGACTTGAAACGCGGAGACAAGGTGGAAATCGTCGGTTATAACGAAGGCGATTCCCGTTACAAGTCGAAGCTTCTGTCCATGGGGTTAGTCCGTGGCGTGACTCTCGAGGTTTTGCAGGTGGCCCCACTCGGCGACCCGATCGAAGTGGCGGTGCTTTCTTATAGGCTCTCGCTCCGTAAAGAAGAAGCCAACGTTCTCAAGCTGAGGAGGGTATAATGGCTGCCAGAAAACTTTTGACGATTGCAATTGCCGGTAACCCGAACTGCGGTAAGACGGCTCTCTTTAACGCGCTTACGGGTGCCCGCCAGCATGTGGGTAACTGGCCCGGCGTGACGGTCGAAAAGAAGGAAGGTTACTTTGAACTGGGTGACCGCCAGATTCGCCTGGTGGACCTTCCGGGTACTTACGCTTTGTTCGCAAATGCCGAAGATGAACGCGCTGCTGTCGATTACTTGCTCAGCCGCGAAGCGAGCTTGATTATCAACATTGTCGATGCGACGAACCTGGAACGCAACCTGTTCCTTACGAGCCAGCTTGCCGACATGAAGATTCCGATGGTGATTGCCGTCAACATGATGGATATTGCCGTAAATCGCGAAATCCAGCTGGATCTCGACGAACTTTCTGATTTCTACGGCGTACCGTGCCTTCCGCTTTCTGCCGTGAGCGAAAAGAGCGTCACTAACTTTATTAGCCAGATGGGCCACGTGCTTGCTAGCCCGATGGCGCTCCCGAAGCAGATGGTTTACGGCGACAAGGTCGAAGAGGCCGTGAAGGTTTTGGAACCGAAGGTGGCACCGGTCGCAAAGCTTTTGGATGCGGATGCTCGCTGGGTTTCGCTCATGTACTTGGGTAACCAGAAGAGCTATGCAGATAAATTCGCCGAAGTGGGCGTGAAGCTTGACAAGGCCGAAGTTGTTAAGATTCTGGGCGAAGAGCCGGAATTCGCAATGGCTGAAAACCGCTATTCCATTTCTCACGAGGTGGCGGGGAAGGCGACTGTTTCTGTCCGCACGAAAAAGACATTCTCCGACAAACTGGATGCCGTTCTTTTGAACCGCTGGGCGGCTCTCCCGATTTTCTTGGTCGTCATGTATCTGGTGTTCTGGATTGCGGTGACGATCGGTTCTGCGTTCATTGATTTCTTTGACGTGCTGTTCGGTGCGATTTTCGTGGATGGCCTCGGCTACCTGCTGGGCGATGTACTCGGCTGCCCCTCCTTTGTCACGGCAATTCTCGCCGACGGTATCGGTGCCGGTATCCAGACGGTTTCGACCTTCATCCCGGTCATCTTCTTCATGTTCCTGTGCCTTTCGTTCTTGGAAGACTCGGGTTACATGGCCCGCGCGGCTTTCGTTGCTGACCGCTTCATGCGTTTCCTCGGGCTCCCCGGTCGTGCCTTCGTGCCGATGATGGTGGGCTTCGGTTGCGGCGTGCCGGGCATTATGGGCTCCCGCGTACTGGAATCCAAGCGAGAACGTTTCCTCACCATCTTCTTGGTGCCCTTCATGAGCTGCGGCGCACGCCTCCCGGTGTATGCGCTGTTTGCGGCGGCATTCTTCGGCAAGATGGCGGGCACGGTGGTATTCCTGCTTTACCTCGCCGGTGTGCTGTTCGCCATCGCTTACGGTTTGTTCCTGAAGAAGTCGCTTTTCCAGGGCCAGGCCAGCAACTTTGTGATGGAACTTCCGCCGTATCACTTGCCCAAGTTCAAGTCCTTGATGATTCACTGCTGGCAGCGCCTGCGTGACTACATCTGGCGCGCCGGTAAGGTGATTGCGCTTGCCGTTGCCGTGCTCGGGTTCCTGAACAGCTTCGGCATTGTGGAGAAGATGTATGTTGATGTTGACGGCACGGCGACCGAAATTGTCCAGGCCGAAGACGGCTACCAGATGGTCAAGGAAAATGAAGCAGGCGAGGCTGAAAATGTTGCTCTCCCCGAAGGTTTCGTTGTTGACGAATCCAAGGTGGTAAAGTCAAACGAGTTCACTGCCGGTAACGGCGACTCCGAAAACAGCCTGCTCTCAGTAATCGGCAAGGCCATTACGCCGGTATTCGAACCCTTCGGTGTCGAGAAAGAAAACTGGCCCGCATCCGTGTCGCTGTTCACGGGCCTCTTGGCCAAGGAAGCCGTTATCGGTACCATGAACTCGCTCTATTCCATGGCGGGGGAGAATAATTCGGAATCCGGAATTCAGAATTCGGAATCGAATGAAGATGGCAAGGCTGTGAAACCTGCTGCAGATGCTTCGACAAGCTCGGCAACCGATAAACCGCTTATCGCAGGCATCGACGAATGCCCTGCCGAAGAAGAGGAAGAAGGTGGCGCTCCCGACATCAAGGGCGCTGTGCTCGAAGCCCTCGGCTCGATTCCTGCTAACCTCGCCGAAGTCTTCGGTTCGCTCACTGACCCGCTGGGAACCACCGGTGAATTGGAAGGCCAGGAAGTCGCCGAACTCAAGAAAGAAACTCTTGACAAGATTACCGACGCCAAGGTGCTGACCTGCGAAGAATATGCAGCCATTGAAACCTTCGGCGAAGAAGAAGAGGATGAAAAGACCCGCGAAGTCGTGTTCGCAAAGCTCGCTGCCGCTGGCCTCGAACTCTCCGAAGACGAAATGCTCGCTCTCGAAGAAGGCGACCTCTCCGAGACGATGGATATTTATGCGAACCTCCGCTCTTACTTCCACAATCCGGACAAGAACGGTAACCCGGTGGATGGCTTTAACTGGCAGGTGTTTGCATTCCTCATCTTCATCCTGCTCTATGTGCCGTGTCTTGCCGCCATGGGTGTGATTGCCCGCGAAATCGGCCTCGGCCTCGCAATCCTCATGGCGACGGTGCAGACGCTCCTTGCCTGGGCTGTGGCGGTACTCCTTTACCAGGTGCCTGTTGGTGGAAACGTGACATGGATTGTCGCTGCCATCGTGGTGCTTGTGGGTACGGGAATCTTCCTCAAGCTTTTCGGCATGAAGGCCAATAAGGAAAAGAGATTCGAAGACTAACCTTTGGAATCAAGAATAGGGCTGGTAGGCCCAAATCCTGCCAGCCCTTTATTAGAAAATTTAAGTTAGACTTGGCTAACAACCCTTAACAAAAAAATGGCACGCATTTTGCTGTACTGTGCGCGAAAGAGCGTCTGCCTACCGTTTTTGTGACATGAACTGTAAAACAGTGGACGGAGTGTTACAAAAACGAAAAAATATCCGTCAAAGGAGATAAAAATGAAAAAACGTTTATCGTCCCACCTCTTGTCTGGACTCGCTGCCGCAGCGTTCTTTGCGATGCCGGCACTTGCACAGGACGCAGCACCTGCGGCCCCCGAAGCTGCCGCTCCTGCTGCCGAGCAGCCTGCCGCACAGGAAACTCAGCCTACAGCACAACCTGCTGAACAGCCGAAGGCCGATACTTCGACAGGCTCAGCAATCGAAACCGTCGCTGCCGAACAGACCGCCGCTCCTGCCGAGAACACCAACCCGGGCGAAGTGGCCAATGCCGCAGGAAGCGCCCTCGACATGCTCAAGGCCAGCATGAACGAAGGCACCTCCGAAGCCAAGATGGAAGTCAAGTACAATGGCGAAGTGGAATTTGATGCTTACACAGGCAATGTCTGGGTAGAAGACGACCTGAACCATTCCTACGCATCCACCTTCGACCTGAATTTTGAAATCCAGTTCAACGAAAAGTGGTCAGCCTTCGTAGGCCTCGAAGCCGACGACGAAACCACAGATCCTGCCGCAGTCTATAACGGAGCCTACATCCAGTACCAGCCTGCAGAATTCTTCGCCGTCAAGGCCGGTGACCTGACCTTCTCCGAAGGCGCGTTCAACGCCTACTACGACTACGACGATCCTGCCGACAACGCCGCGGGCATGAAGGAACACGACATCCGCGGTCTTGAAATCGACCTGGCCGGATTCATCCTCGGCTTTGGCTTCGGCCGTGGCGACAACGACTGGGCTGACGAAGAAGGTGCCAAGGTTTACGATGTGCACGCTGCCTACGAATTCGATTATGCCGGTCAGCACTTGCGTCCGTATGTAGACTACAAGAGCTTCCAGACCACTCAGCATAACGAACTCCATGCCGGTGTAGAAGCCGGGCTCAGCATCGGCGGATTCGCCTTCC
This sequence comes from Fibrobacter sp., assembly GCA_016295375.1. Taxonomy (GTDB): domain Bacteria; phylum Fibrobacterota; class Fibrobacteria; order Fibrobacterales; family Fibrobacteraceae; genus Fibrobacter. Next base: position 4,442 of record JAEDLI010000096.1, read on the forward strand.
GCGCAGTCTATGGCTTCCATGCTGACTACCTCATGGACGATGGTGATGTGGTGGAAGGTCAGGATTGGACATCTACCGCCCACACCATCCTGGCTGAACCCACCTTTGAACTTGGCATGTTCGATATCAAGACGACTGCATTCTATGCCATTGTTGACAGGGGCGATGCCGCCGAAGATGCAAGCGACCTTGACAACGGCGAAATTCCCGAATACTTCTTTGCCTATGCCGAGCCCGCTCTCAAACTTGCCGAGTTCATCAAGCTGGGTATCCCTGTAGAATACCACACCCACACGCTGGATGACGACGACGAAACCGCCGCTACATTCGACGTGGGCGGACGCGTCTATATCACTCCGGTCGAAAACCTGGAAATCACGGCCTTCGGTATGGTGGACCTGACTATCCAGGACAACGAAGACGACAACGCGCTGCGCTTCGGTGTGGAAACCGTGTTCAGCTTCTAGTTCACAAATTCAGATTTCCCCAAAAACCAAGGGACCGCGGCAATCGCTGCGGTTCTTTTTTTCGCAAGGATATCTAGTTTTTTGTCGAAATTTGTTGATTCCTTTTGTATTGGGATATTCTTTGACAAGGAGTAAATGTCGATTATAGAATGTTCACAAGAACCTTCTTCTTTTGTAGGTACTCTATGCATTCTTCGGCTGTGGCCTTGCGGGAATCAAACAGGAATATACGGCCGCCATTTTCGTCGCCCATTTCCTTCATTTTTATGATGCGCACGTAACCCAGTTCCTTGCTGGCCACGTAACCCGTTACATATTCAGGGTCGTCAGAAACGCAGAGTTCCGCCACCATGCCGGGGGCATTGGCCACCTTGGTCGCAAGCACAATAGCTTCGTTGAAATGGTTCTTTTGGCTATCGACATCGCTGGAACGGAGCGCATCCATGTAGGTGGCCCGCACACCCCGCTCATGATCGGGTTCAAGCCGCTCTCCGGTAGCAATATCGTAAAGCATGGCGCCGCGCATGGGGAAGGTTTTGCGCAAAAGTTCAGGAAGCTTTTTTCTGAAATCTTTTAGTGAACCTAGGTTCCCGCCTTCGCGGGAATGACAAGAAAAAACAGCTTTATCGATGAGTTCAAAGGCCTTGTCCAGTCCCTGTTGCCAAGAGTCCACATCCACCCGTGTGACCGGCAGTGCCTTTAAAATCTGGATATCCTTTTCGCAGACCTTCTCGATTTTTATGTTGATAAAGTCCGGGTCGCCCTTGGAATGGGTAAGGGCTCGGCGGGCCATTGCCGAACAGACCGCCTCGACTGCTTCACGACTTACAATGCGTTCTGCTCCGGAAATATGCTGTTCGCGTTTTTGGTCACCTTCGCCAATCTGCTGCGAAGCCCGCATTTTCAAACTGTAATAGTCCATTTTTTACTCGTGAAATTCGTCTTCGTCATCCACAATTGGAGCAGGCTCACATTTTCCAATCATCTTGATCGCTTCGCAAATGCGGTCAATTTCGGTATCGGTTGTAATAAACGGCGGCATCGTATAGACATAGTTGCAGAAAGGCCTGAGCCATACGCCCGTTTCGCGAATCACGCGCAGAATATCGTCTGCGGATGGTTTTGCCTTTAGCTCCAGAACACCGATGGCGCCAAGAACACGCACGTCTGCGGCGTTTTCGAGATTGCAGAGTGGTTCCAGATTTGCACGGAGCCGCTTTTCGATTCGGGCGACTTCGCCTGCATAGTCCCGATTTTCAAAAAGCGTAAGGGAGGCAATACCTGCAGCGCATGCCAGCGGGTTCGCCATGTAGGTGGGCCCGTGCATGAATGCCGGAATCTTGCTATTCGTAATGGTTTCGGCCACATTCTCCGAAGCGACACAAGCGGCCATGGTAATGCTTCCGCCGGTAAGGGCCTTGCCGATACACAAAATGTCGGGCTTTATCCCCGCATGCATCATCGCGAATCGCGGACCCGTGCGGTAAAATCCCGAAGCGATTTCATCCAGAATCAACAGGATGCCTTTTTCGTCGCAAAGCTTGCGGAGGCGTTTTAGGTAGCCCGCATTGTAGAGCCACATCCCATTTCCACCCTGAAAAACGGGCTCGCAAATGACGGCGGCAATTTCGCTCCCATGCTCTTCCACAACACGCTCCATCGAGGCAACGTCGTTATCGTCCCAAGGGGCGCCAAAGCGGCAGTTCGGGCGTTCGGCAAAAAAATGCTGCGGCATGATTCCACGGAAAAGCACATGCATTCCGTCGGGGTCGCTGAGCGCCATGGCTCCGGCCGTATCCCCATGATACCCGCCTTTCAAAGCCACCAGCTTGCAACGTTCGGCATGACCAAGGGAATGCTGGTATTGCACCGCCATCTTGGCGGCACATTCTACGGCAATGCTACCCGAATCCGCATAGAAAATCCTGTTCAGGCCTTCGGGCAGGAATTTTACAAGGTGCTTGCCAAGTTCAATAGCGGGTTCGTGGGTGAACCCGCCGAACATCACGTGGCACATCTTTTCGCTCTGCTTCTGGATTGCCTCAACAATTTCAGGAGCATTGTGTCCGTGCGCCATGCACCACCAGCTAGACACGGCGTCTATAAGTTTCAGACCATCGGCAGTTTCAATGGTCGTGCCGTGAGCTTTCTTTGCTAAAAAACGTGCAGGTGTATTCCTGAGCGCCGCGTAAGGGTGCCACAGGTGTTCGCTATCAAAATTCATACGGGCCAAATCTAGAAAGTTTTATCGATTCCTAAATCATTGTCCCCTTCAGAAATTTTAGCAAAAACAGGTAACCCGGTCAAGTCCTGCATCATCTTGATGTTGTCATCTTCCATCTCGAAATTTTTGCTCATGCCGTAGTGGTTCACGATCAAGCCGTGAACGTTGATTCCTCGAGACCTTGCGTATTCTACGGTAAGAACGCAGGCATTGATGGAACCCAGTGCCGCCGTAGTCACCACAAGGATTGGCAAGTTTAACGCCTTGATAATATCTACGAGAAAAATTTTTTGCGGCACGGTTTTTGCAACATCATCAATACCAGAGGCTGTATCACCGTCGTAGCGAATGGGGCAAATGATTCCGCCGGAACCTTCTGCGAAAATAAATTCGTGACGATTGCAAGCCGCCTCGAAATCTTCTAGGACTTTTGAAAGTTCTACAGGATTTCCTTCTTTACGGGCGGCAAGGTGGGGCGAAACGGCCTCCTTGTACACGTAACTGACCAACTGTTCTTGGGAATCAACGAGACTTGCAAAGCGCTTGACATAATCGGCGTCGCCCGCAACCCACTTACCGTCCCTGAATTCTGCCCCGCTGAGGGCAGCCTTGTAGTAGCCCGTGTCAATTCCCAGGTCCCGCCATTTTTTCACGAGAAGGGCCGTAACATAAGTTTTTCCGACATCGGTGCCGGTTGCTGTAATGAAATAAGCTTTGGACATGATTAGTAAGCAGTGGTTAGTGGTTAGGCATTGGGTTCGAGGTACGTGGTGCGAGGTTCGGGGTGTTGCACAGTTCCGCCAGGGTATGGGCGGCAAATTCAAGTTCTTCTTTGGTATGGGTCGCCATAAGGCTTGCACGCAGACGGGCTTGCCCCTTGGCAACCGTCGGATAGCGGATGGCAGGAATCAAAATTCCGCGTTCTTGCAAAGCCTCCGAAACCTGCATCGCCTTGGCTTCGTCGCCGATGACAATGGGAACAATTGCCGATGGCGACATGGCAACATCCAAACCTTCGCGGCGGAGGCTTTCACAGAAGAAATCCACATTGCCGCGAAGCTGCCGAACCCTTTCCGGATGGGCGTCGATAAACTTCAGGTTGTTCAGGGCGGCAGCGGCAACGGCAGGGGCCATTGCTGTCGTAAAAATGAAACTCCGAGCCTTGTTTCTCAAAAAATCTATCAACTTCGCCGAACCCGCCACAAAGCCGCCCTCGGCGGCTACGGCCTTGCTGAGCGTACCTACGGTAACATCGGCGTGTCCGCAACCGTAGTGCTCCGCTAAACCGCGTCCAGTTTTGCCAATTACGCCTGTAGCATGGGCCTCGTCAATCATCAAAAGGCAATCGTGCCCATGGGCAATACGTAAAAGTTCAGGCAAGTTCGCCAGGTCGCCATCCATGCTGAACACGGCATCGGTTACGACCATTCCACGGAATTCCGCACCGGATTTTGCGGCGGCATCTTTCGCTTCCAAAATGGCACGCTCCAAATCGGCCATGTCGTTATGCTTGTAAACAAGGCACTTGGAACGCGACAAACGAATCCCGTCTATAATGCTTGCGTGGTTCAGCTCATCGCTAAAAACGTAGTCGCCCTTTCCGCAAAGAGCCGATATCGTTCCCACGTTCGCCATGTAGCCCGTATTGAATGTAATGGCGGCTTCTTTGCCCTTGAAACGGGCAATTTCGGATTCCAGCTCCACATGGGGAGTCTTGTTGCCCGTGGTGAGGCGAGCACCGCCACTCCCTGTGCCCCATTCCAGCACGGCAGCGGCCATGGCCTGCTTCAGTTCCGGAACATTCGCCAAATCCAGGTAAGAATTAGACGCCAACAGAACTTGCTCGCGAGAAGTTCCGTCTTTTGTATCGCGAAGCAACACGCGGGAAGCTTCAGGAGATTCCATCAGGCGCATGGTACGGTACGTGTGGTTTTGTCGCATCTCCGAAAGAGCCGCATCCGTAAATTTACTGATAATGGTTGACATTATATATTCTGATACGTTTACACACCAAGATAGCTTTTTTGTCCGCTTCTATTCCCCCAGCACGTGCCGGAGCGTATCGAGGAAAAGTTCGCCCGCCCGCGTGAACT
>JAEDLI010000097.1 GCA_016295375.1 Fibrobacter sp.
GCCGCTTTCAGGCTATTTTTTTAGAAAAATGTTCCACACTTAGCTCAGAAGAGCCGAATAAAGCCATCAAATCTTCCAAAGGAATCATCCGCTTTAGGTTCGTATTCATCATCCTGTCCGTTGGGATAGAAACCGCCCACAAATGAAACTCCCGCCCCAAAATACATCGGGCCAATCCATTGCACAAAACTAGGACGTACTCCTACATCCAAGGGAATCGTAAGAGGAATTGAAAGAAATAAGCCCCCTTTTTGTTCTCCAATAGCATAATTCAATGACAAAATACTTGCTTTGAGATTTAGAGATCCTCCAGATATTTCAACATCACTATGTAACGAAGAAATTCGACGATCTTCTCCGGCTGCCGCAAAGGTCAAACCAACTTCAGCAATACGATATTTTTTATCCGTTGAATATTTAACTGCAGCGGCTTCGCCCACCATATTTCCAGAGGAGCTTGCCGCACAACCTGTAAAAATGCAAGCAATCACAAAGATTCCGAATAGAAAAATTTCACCTTTGCACATTTGCATGCTCCTAATTTAGCATAACACCGGAACCACTCCATGGCGAACCCCATAGTATTTCTCCATTTCTATCAACAATGACTAGATCAAAAAAAGAAGCGAAACCCGTCCGCCTCTTTTTCAAACTACAGGGACACAGCCTTACTTGAACGTTGCTGAATAAGTAACACCATCGGTAGGCGTGACGATACGAGGATTGTCAGTAACACCATCGCCCCAACCTGTGAACACAGCTCCGGAAGCAGGTACTGCCGTCAATTCCAGCGCATTACCCGAGAAGAATTTGCCTGCATAAGAAGTTGAAGGCAGTTTCATTCCGTCCACTAGCACCGATCCGCCCGAAGCATTGATGTTCACGGTAATCATGTCGCCCAAGCCGAACTTTTGTTTGTAATCACTAATCACGGTTTTATCGCGGTTTTCCGCCCATTTTTTCATGCAGGAACCAGAAATGCTAAATCCGTCACCACAAGCGTTGTTATAGCCTCTGCGCTCCATTTCTTCCAAATCCCTGTCAGTTTCGTCTTTGTTCAAGGTTGCCGCCATAGATTCCAACGTGGACCTGACCCGTGCGGCATTCACATAGTTCTGGAACAAGATTGCAGAGCGATTAATGAACAGACGCTTAAAGTTAGCATTCTTGATTAGGTGATTGAAAATACTAGCAAAACTTCTATTATCAGTCTCATGTTTGCATCCGCCAGAAGCAATCCAATTGAACATATTGGTTCCAGTCGCTTGCTCATTTGTAGAGAACTCTCCACAAGCAGTCCAGCTCCAATCCATTCCATGATCCAAGTCATATACCATAAACTTGTATGGTTGGTCGGGGCTACGCCAAGCGCGCACGTTGTTTCCCGGCCAGTCTCCATTATGCATATAAATTTCAAAAGCCATGTATTCTGCAAAGCTACCCACATCCATCATGGTCTTTACGGTAGCATAATCGGCATCCGAAACAGCATCGTTCTTGTTTACCAAATCCAACAAGTCCGTCCAATTACTTGTAGAGCCCATGTTGCTGGAAATATCATGTCCCAAATGTTTAATAATTTCTACTGAGTTGGCATCTATACCATAGTTAGTTTCCACAAAGTGCTTGTTTTCACGTTCGCGCATATCATGGATTCCATAGTACTTGCCATTGTAATACACAACCACCTGGCGACTTCTTTGATAATCTACGTTTGTTCCTTCAAGCAAAGCTCCCGCCATGGCGTCTTCCAAATAATCACTCACATAACGATTTCCGTTATTGCGCAAATTGAATCCCCTAAAGTCGCTAGCCGTTTCCTTACGGGTCTCAAACAGGGGATAATGAATCTTACCATCCTGGTATTCTTCGCGCATCACAATCGCCACGGACTTCTTGTTTTCCAGGCGGCTCCAGTTGCCCATCAAGGAGATTCCAGCATTCACACCGAAAGCAGGCCCATCGGAACTGCTTCCATTCGGGAAGTACTCCACATACACGGGCAATTCCACATCTTCGTACAATCCGGCTGGGGCGCACGATGGACCACAACCATCGGTACTGGCATGTACATAATGTTTCTGGAAGAATACAGGATCTACGCTGACTGCCACCACAGGCATCTTTACCGTCTCACCTACAAAGATTGTCTTGGTAATAACCTCCTTTGTAAGGGTTCCGTTCTTGAAAGCAGAACAACGGAGCGGCGTATTCTTGGAGAACGTCTTTGGGGAATTAAATTCTTCCGAAGATGCCGTAGGCGCAGATCCGTCCGTGGTACAGCGAAGGGTCACGCCAGCTTCTACACTAGGCGGGTTAATCGTCACTTCCGGGCCATTGTAGAAGCCGGACTTGATAGAACTAAAATCTACCGACGGAGCCATACCATCATACGCCGTAGTCTCTGTATTCGGCTTTTCTGGTGTTGGGGTACCAAAGTATTTCCAATCTCCTCCATCTACAATTCCCCAACTAACACCACCGGCTAGTTCAGGATAAGCGACTGAATCACGAATCCCATTACTAGGATCAATCAGGTAAATAGTGCCGCCCTTCTTGTCCATTTTCCAATTGGTGTGGGGACGGCTGCGCAAAATCTTACCATCTGCATTCTTACGGTCGACAATGCCAGCTACAGACGGAATATTCTTCTTGTCACAGAATATCGTGCGGAAAGACTTGGCGGCAATCACTTCATCGCCAATCACCCACTTCTTGGGCTCCTTCAGATTTTCAACCAAAGCCCATCCCTTAAGGTTTGCCGATACAGTACCGGCATTGTAAACCTCGACCCAAGACGGATCATCACCATCCAAGTCCAGCCAATCCAAGTTAAGGGATGCTATTTCTGTAATAACTACAGCCGAATTGCCAATCCAGCGTAGGGATGTATCCGGATAGACCGTTACCGTATCCTTCACGTAGATGGTATCTCCCGTCTCTGTAATCACTCGGGTATAGCCAGAACTATCATCGGGAGCCACCGAAGACCCTGAATTTTCCGCACCACCATTTTCGATGTTTTCCTCTGCTGGTTTAGAAGCTCCACTCCCGTTTGAACAGGCAAAAAAACATACCATGCAAAGTACGGCCAGATACAATTTGAAAATACAGCGCCAAATGTGCATTATAAGACCTCTTTATCCGTTCTAAATTTAAATGATTTTTTCTAAAAATGCTAGTAATATTCTATTTACCCTTGACAAACCGCACACTATCAGTTATTTTTGGGCTACCAAATTGGTTCTGTAGCTCAGTTGGTAGAGCAGTGGACTGAAAATCCGCGTGTCGTTGGTTCAATTCCAATCGGAACCACGAAAAGCTTCGGTTTAACGACCGAAGCTTTTCTTTTTCCTACATTCCACCATGATTAACCCACCAATCAGCGACGGTAAGGGCCGTAAAAATCGTCCCAACGGGCCAGAAGTATATCCACCAACTCCGGCTGAAATTGCGTTCCACGTTGTTCCCTGAATTCCGCCCGAATTCGCTCCTCGGGCCAGGGTTCCTTGTAACAACGGGGGCTGGACAGGGCATCCAGCACATCTGCCACTGCACAAATCCGACCAGCCAGGGGAATCATTTCCCCCTTTAACCCGCGGGGGTAGCCCGTGCCGTCCCAGCGTTCATGGTGGGAACCGGCTATGGCGGAAGCAAACCGCAAAAGCTCCCTCTTGGAGGTCTTGAGCATCTCCTCGCCAATAATGGAATGGGACTTCATCACCCCGTATTCCACCTCGGAAAGCTTGCCGGGCTTGTTCAGCACGGAATCGGGAATGCCTATTTTTCCAAGGTCGTGCATAGGAGCGGCAAGCCTAATACGTTCGGCCTCTTCTTCGGAAAGGCCATAGTGTTTGGCCAGAATGTAAGATATTTCTGCCACCCGCTGGATATGGTCCCCCGTCTCCTGACTGCGATACTCGGACGCCTCACCCAAAATGTGGATAATTTCCCGCTGGGTAGCCTCCTGCTCGGCAATCAGGCGGGCGGATTCTACGGTTTTTGCGGAATAGACGGCGGTAAGAATGAGGCGTTCTAGGTCCTGGCGAGAAAACACAGGCGTTTTTCCCTGCTTGTTGATGGCCTGAAATGCCCCCATCACAGTTCCTTCCGTATCAAAAAGAGGGACGGTCAGCACGGACGTGGTGTGGTAATGAGTTTTTTCGTCACTGCGACGGTCAAACCTGGGGTCTTGGTAAGCGTCCTCTATCAGCAGAGGCTCCCCAGTCCGTACGGAATATCCAACGAAGCCCGCATCCAGGGGAATCCGGAGCTGGTCCACCCCGTGAGCCACCTTGGTCCAGAGTTCTCGGGTATCTTTGTCAATAAGCCAAAGGGAACAGCGATCGGCAGACACCATGGAACGGCCTAAATCGGCCATAAGGATTAGCAGATTGTCCATTTTTCGTTCTGCCGCAATCTTCGGCATGTACGAAAACAGCAAATCTAGAATCCGACCTGATTCTATAGAGTTGTCGTCACATTCTCCCTTCATGGCGCCAAAGATAGAAAAAGTGTTGACAGTGACTCTGTAGTTTTTTATTCTTTACCCGCCCTTTGGAGGAATAGGCTAATTGGTAAGTCAGCGGTCTTGAAAACCGCCGCCGTCAGGCTTGGGGGTTCGAGTCCCTCTTCCTCCGTAAAAAACGCCCCATGAGGGCGTTTTTTCTTTTGTTCGCTAATTTTACATAAGGGCACTTTTCTTTTTCAACCTCCTTTTCATAGTAGGTCGTAAACGAAAACTTCACGATCCCTAAAAATTCCACATGGCTCCTACAGTAGGCACTACCGTGAATCCACCATCGCTCTTGTCGGACTTAAAGGTATCCTTACGATTGACGTCGTCGTTGTCATATTCGTCAGTAAGCAGCCACACTGCAACAGGTGCCCAACGACCACCGACGGAAGCGAACACGCCCACATGATCGCCGAGAGCCTTACGGACAACCAAATCGCCACCAAGGGTCAGGGCACCAAGCGTCACAGATCTTGTCCAGTCCACCTTTCCGAGGTCCGGATGCTTGTAGGTTTCCGTGTCCCTCGTAAACACGGAGCCTTCAACACCGACTGTCGCGAAGACGGCAACGGTCCAGTCCGGCGTATTCACGAACCCGTAGCCAAGCCCGACTTCGCCCGCAACGTAGGTGCCAACATCGGCATCTTCCTTTTCGTTGTACTTGACATCGTCCGTAAACGTAGCGCCAGAACTCAAGTCCGCACGAACCGCAAAGCCGCTCTTACTGATTCCCATATAACTGAGGTTTAGCCCAGCGCTCACCAGGGAGAAATCCGATTCCTCTACATTGTACTTAGAGACGGGAACCGTAACACCAGCACCCACGAAATGTGTCCAACTCTTGTCTTTCGGCTGGGCGACAGGCTGGGGTGTTGTAGTCTGGACGTTATCGGCGGCAAAAGCGGTAGCGGCAGCGAGAATAGCAGCAGTAAAGAATGTCTTTTTCATGATGAACCTCCTTTGATTTAGATTCTTGTTTGTTTACATCCGTAATATACCCACAAAAATTCATCAAGCCAAATGAATTATTTTCATTAAAACAATAGATTTTTGTTATCAGTTCTCACAACTCATCACACACAACTTAAGACTCATCACTAATCCACCTTCCAAAAGGCCCTTCGGTCAGCCACATAGTCCATCGTAGCGCTAAGCGGCATATCGTAAAGTAGGGTGCATACCTTCGTATCCAATGGAAAATCCTTACCTAAGGCATCAAGGCAAGCTCCTGTAGTCGCGCCCGTAGTATAAACATCATCTACAATGATTACCGTCCCACAAGAAGGGAGTTTTCTTGGAAGCGCCGGTTCAAAGGCGCCTGCCACGTTCTGCTGCCGCCCTTGTTGGGAGAGTTTTGTCTGGGACACCCTAAACGTCTTGCGTTTTAACCAGCGACATACCGGACCTCCTGTCAGCGTTGCCAAGGCACGAGCAATCATTTCTGCCTGATTATAGCCGCGCTCACGAAAACGGGCCCTATGGAGTGGCACCGGCACAAAGTAAAGCGGCCGCATATATTCCGGAAACAAGTTTTCATAGCGGCCCTGCATAACAGAAGAATGCTTTACCAAGTAGGTGGCCATTCCAGGAATGCCCCGGTATTTCAACAGATGTATTAACCGTCGGGTCAACTCCTCCATAGGAAACAGGCAGACCACATCATCCGAAGGACGTCGAGTCTCCTTAGAAAGCCCGACAAGAGCTTTCCGACATTCAGGGCAAAGCCACGGGTCAAGATTCTCCGAAGCAGACCCGCAACCAAGGCATTCCATTCCAAAAAACAGATTGGACCAAGATTCAAGCATATTTCCTCACACAAAAAAAGCATCTACTTGTATAGACGCTTTTTTCACCGAAAATATGCCTAGAAATCTTCAGATTTTTGAAATTTTACAATCAGCCCTTACTCTTGCAGGCGATAAATCTTTACAGCCTTGATGTAGAAGGTCCTTTCTTCACCGCCAAGGTTCAGTTCAAAGCGGGCGAAGGGGGTGCTCTCCTTCGGGACAAATTCGATTTCTACAGACTTGCCCGAAGTTCCCACGTCTACATGTTTCTGGAAGCCGATGGTCTCGTAATCATCGTAGGCACCAATTCTGGCGGTAATTTGCCCTTCTACATCGGACCAGATGGTAAACACGCACTTGTACTTTTTGCCGGCAAGGAGAGCCACATTTTCTTGAAGGAACTGGACACTGTAAGAATACTTGCCACCTTCAGTCACCTGGATTTTTGCAATCTGTTCGCCATTACCTTCTTTTTCTACAGAGGCAACGGATTTTCCGTTGAACTGATCAAAGACAATCCAACCATAAAAATCCTTGGAAAAATCCCCATTCGTAATGGTATTATCACTCAAGGAACCAATTATTCCTTCCCAGATGTCCAGGACATAATCCTCAGAAGCATTACCATCGACAGTGGTGAATCCATATCGAAGTGGTCTGAAGCTGGAAATGAACTGTTGGTTCAGCTTCACCCATATTGAAGCATTGCGTGTCTCGTCAAGATAAACAACACCATCTTCAGCAACCTCGACCGTAGAGAAATCTATTCCATCTACAAAATAGCGAGGATAGAATACTACAGACAAATTTGCAACACTGTCCGAAACCTTTTCTATCTGAGTATGGTGATACCGTAGTTCAAACTGTTTGAACCAAGAGAGGGAATACTGGACGGGAACATAGTTGCCGTTTATCAACAACCTTCCACGGATGTCGGACATTCCTTTGGCCGGCCTAAAGGAAACGCCCATCTCTTTCAAGTAACCCTTGTCTTCCAATTGTATATTCTTGAAAGGCTCAGCCACCTGGTCGGCGTCAGTAAAGGAAACCTTCAGGGAAGAATCCGCAAGATCTTCACCGGGCCAAAGTTGCACGCCCTTTGCCACATCGATGTCCACCTCCACATAGTAACTGGAGTAAGAGCGGACCTCAAAGAAATCCAAGGCGAAGGAATCCAGCAGCAGAGGTTCATCCTTTGCTGCAGCCTTAGCAAGAGAATTAGAGGAAATTTCGGAATAATCAACAGAGAAATCCGCCGTAAAGGCCAAAGACGGGTTCCCGATTTCGATACCCGCCACGGACTTATCATCACTTGAACAAGCCATAAAAGCCATGGCGACACCCACCATAGCCATCAAAACCCCAAATTTAAACCCCGCAAAGCGCATTACATTCCTCGTGTTAGGGGGAACAGCTGGATATTAACCTGAACCACGTCATCGCCTTCTCCAGCACCGGCAGAAAAATCTAGTAGTTCTTTGCGCATTAGTTGGATCTGTTTTTTCAAATTGGGGAAATCTTTGCGCCTTATGCTGAAAGTGAGGGCAGAAAAGTCCCTATCCTGGCTTGCCAGTTCGGACAACTTATCCTTGGACAGGGAAAGCATCTGCTGGTGGTACTGCTTTACCATCAGGTCCTGAACCTCGTCGTCGGTAGTAATCATAGGGTCCCGTTGGCGGAATCCGTTGGCGGTCTTGACCAGAAGTCCCAGTTCAAGAAGAAGGCTGAAGGATTCCTGCACCTGGGCGGGGGTCACCTTGCCATCAAGACGCTTGGAAACCCAGTCGGGAATAGGTCTGAAGCCCTTCAGGGAAACCATTTCCAAAATGACGGAATGGTGCCATTCCCTAAAGATACGGAGCTGGGCCTGGTCCATCTTGTGGAGCTTGGAATGGGGGCTTGCCTTGACCAGCTGCTCGTAATAGACCTTCTTTTCTTCGTCGTCGGTGGCCTGGTTAAAGAACACCAGGTTCTCGAAGTAAGTGGCACGCTGTTTAATAAGCCCAAGACCGTGGATAAGCTTAGTGACGGTGCTCTTAGTAATATTACGCTTGCCGTCGATAGTCAATTTCAGGTGGGCGTGACTGGAAAGTCCCGCTTTTTCGGCAAAAAAACGCAAACTGAAGGCCGGCTGGGTCTTCTTCTTGTATTCGTAGTAGTCCCGAAGATACACGCGAAAATTCGTGTATTGCAGCACATCGGGCTCTGTCAATTTTACACTTTCTCCATTTTCCATACCCTAAAAATAGAAGTCTAGGAGGGGCAAAGGCACTATCCGATGGTTAATTATCGTTTACCTAAGTAACCAGATTAGGAATTAGAGACTAGGATCTAGGGGCTAGTTATCACAAGCAAGTTTCGACAGGCGAAGATGGTCGTGGAATTTTCCACGCAGGCATTCAAAGTCACGGGAGACGCCTTCTTCCTTGAAACCGCAGCGGCGAGCGACCCCGATACTGGCGTAATTCTGGACCGCAGCCGTGATTTCTAGGCGGTTCAGCCCCAGGGCATCAAAGCAGAACTTGCACAAGAGGTTCAGGGATTCCGTCGCGAGGCCGCGACCTGTAAAGTTCTGCCCAAGCCAGTAGCTGACAGTGGCCGAGCGGTGCTCTGGATGAACCCAGCCGATAAAGATGCAGCCCGCAAGACTATCCCCGCCGGCGGTTTTCTCAAAAACGCCCCAGCAGGCACCGTTACCCATCTGGGCCTGCATCTCCCAGGTTTCCAGACGGTCCATAACGTCTTCGAGGGAATTGCAATCAGGAGGCCAGGGCAGGAACCGCGAGAGATGCTCGCGGGAAGCATCAATCAGGCGGTAAAGTCCTGCCGCATCA
>JAEDLI010000098.1 GCA_016295375.1 Fibrobacter sp.
GTTGAAGAAATGACGTGATGTGTCATCCTCGCGTAGGCGAGGATCTATGCAGAAAACCCGGGCCTTGCGGTCCGGGTTTCTGTTTTAAGGAGAAAATGATTGTTCTCTTGACCGGCGACGATTACATCATGCCGCCCATGCCACCCATACCCGGGTCCATGGCCGGAGCAGCCGGCTTGGGTTCCTTCTTCTCGGTGATCACGCAGTCTGTGGTGAGAATCATCGAGGCGATGGAGGAGGCATTCTTGAGGGCCGTGCGAGTCACCTTGGCCGGGTCGATAACGCCAGCCTTGATGAGGTCTTCGTAGGTGTCGGTCTTCGCGTTGTAACCGAAGGCGTCCTTGCCTTCCTTGACCTTGTTCACCACCACAGAGCCTTCGAGGCCAGCATTCTGGACGATCTGGCGGAGCGGTTCTTCGATAGCGCGGCGGATGATGGCAGCACCGGTCTTCTGGTCGGCGTTGTCGAACTTGAGGGAGTCGATGGCCTTCTCGGCACGGATGAGGGCAACGCCACCACCCGGAACGATACCTTCTTCGACGGCAGCGCGGGTTGCGTGCATGGCGTCGTCCACGCGGTCCTTCTTTTCCTTCATTTCGACTTCGGTAGCGGCACCGACCTTGATCACGGCAACGCCGCCGGCAAGCTTGGCCAGGCGTTCCTGGAGCTTTTCGCGGTCATAGTCGCTGGTGGTGGTTTCGATCTGCTTCTTGATCTGACCGATACGGCCCTTGATGGAGGCAGCATCACCGGCACCTTCCACAATCGTGGTGTTGTCCTTGGTGATGGTGATGGACTTGGCCTGGCCAAGAACGGTGACCGGAGCATCTTCGAGCTTTGCGCCCGTGTCTTCGGAAACCAGCATACCGCCAGTGAGGATAGCGATGTCTTCGAGCATGGCCTTGCGACGGTCACCGAAGCCCGGGGCCTTGACGGCGGCGACCTTCAAGGTGCCACGCATCTTGTTCACGACCAGCGTTGCGAGAGCTTCGCCATCGACGTCTTCGGCGATGATGAGGAGAGACTTGCCCTGATTTGCCACGTGTTCGAGCATCGGGAGCAAATCCTTCATGGTAGAAATCTTCTTGTCGTACAACAGGATGTACGGGTTCTCGAGGGAGACTTCCATGCTGTCGGTGTTGGTGACAAAGTAAGGAGAGAGGTAACCGCGGTCGAACTGCATACCTTCCACGACGTCGAGCACCGTGTCGGCGGTCTTGGATTCTTCGATGGTGATGACACCGTCGTTGCCGACCTTTTCCATGGCGTTGGCGAGCAAGTCACCGATTTCGGGGTCGTTGTTCGCGGAGATGGTAGCGACCTGGGCAATGTGTTCCTTGCCGTTGATCTTCACGGCCATCTTGCCTATTTCCTTGATGACGGCGTCAACCGCAGCGTCCATACCGCGCTTGATGTCCATCGGGTTTGCACCGGCGGCCACGTTCTTGAGGCCTTCGCGGGTGATGGCCTGGGCGAGCACCGTAGCGGTAGTGGTACCGTCACCGGCAGCGTCAGAAGTCTTGTTTGCGACTTCCTTGGCCATCTGGGCGCCAAGATTTTCGTAGGCGTCTTCCAGTTCCACTTCCTTAGCGACAGTCACGCCGTCCTTGGTCACGTTCGGGGCACCGAAGGAGCGGGCGATCATCACGTTGCGGCCCTTGGGGCCGAGAGTTACCTTGACTGCGTTGGCGAGCTTGTCCACGCCCTTCATGAGGGATTCGCGAGCCGCCACATCAAACTTGAGTTGCTTTGCCATTTTGTTTTTTCCTTTTTTCTTGTTTTAAACTTTTTAGAGGGGCTAGGATCTAGGATCTAGGGTCTAGGGCGGCGGAGCCGCGATTATTTCCTCTAGCCCCGAGCCTCTAATCTCTAGTCTCTCTTATGCTACAGAGTAGCGATGACGTCCGGTTCCTTCACGATGAGGTAGTTTTCACCGTCAACGGTGACTTCGGTGCCGCTGTACTTGCCATAGAGCACCACGTCGCCCACCTTGACTTCCATGGGGACGATTTCGCCCTTGTCGTTCTTGCGGCCCGGGCCCACGGCCACGACCTTGCCCTGCATGGGCTTTTCCTTGGCGTTATCCGGAATGAAGAGACCCGAGGAGGTCTTCTGTTCGGCTTCGGCCGGCTTGACAACGATTCGATCTGCTAAAGGCTTGATCATTTTACTTTTCCTTTTTTGCGGACGGCCGCTTTCGCGGGGCCCTTTGTTTAAACACTGCCCAGAAGGGCGTTTTTGTTTTCACCATCAGAATAGCAATTTCCGTGCCAAAACTTGCAAGTTCCATATCGAGGGGCGAAAACCGCGTTATGCTCCCCGATAACGACAAACGAGCTTCCGATTTATGGTGTTTTCTGGCCAAATTCCCGATTTTTGGCAAAAAATTTGCTACTCAGGAAACAAGCCCACCTAAAATTCCATTTCACTTAGATTTTTGATGTTTAATTTTGAAACACGTTTTACATTGTTTCAAATTTAACCACTTTGGGCCTTAGCCCCGGAGTTGCCTTATGTATTCCGCACTGCGGACCTTGTCGGCCGCTAGCAGGACCTCCTTCCTGGAAAGCCTCCTCAGCTTTTCTTCCATGCTACGATACTCCCTTTCGTAGATGGAACGAAATTTCTCCGTCATTTCTACCGGAGAAATACCCAAACCCCGAGCCAGAAGGCAAAAACTTTCGAATGAGGGAATGCGCTTGCCGCTTTCCATCATGGAAATGAATTGCCTCGTCAAACCTGATTCCATGGACAGCTGTTTCTGAGATATAAATGACTCCTTTCTCGTCCGCAGCACCAATTTTTGGAATGCTATGCAAAAGATATCGTGGTTGTGAGTCATGGCGCCAATTTTATCAAATCATGACGGGGAATCGTGCAAACAATTGTTACCTAATTATTGTAATTTTGATAAAATCTTGTTTACGTTAAGCAAATAGGGTGGGCCCTGCCCTCCCTAAAACCCTCCCTGCGCTCGAGACCAGTTTCCTCGCGGCCACCTTCGGCGGCTATGCGAATAGGGAGGGGGTGCCCAAATAACGATATAAAAAAAGACCCTTCTCTTACCGAGAGGGGCCTTTTTATGCGGGTGCCAGGACTCGAACCTGGAGCCTTTTGGTTCGTAGCCAAACGCTCTATCCAGTTGGGCTACATCCGCATTGGTGCCCCAAATATAGCATTATCGGCCTGCATGTCAAGGGATTTTCTTTAAATTTCTTGAAAGAATTACTAAATTTGGGCAAAAGAATCAAGTTCCGCGCAAAAACATAAAATGGTCAAGAACATTATTTTCAAGATACTGAACGCCCTCAAGTCCGCCTTCCTGAAAAAGAAAGTCATCCTGTGGCTGCTCATTTTGTTTCTGCCAGTCCTGCTTGTGGCGGCTGCCGTCGTGGTCACTTACAACCACTTCTTGCCGGAACTTCCTTCTCTCTCCCAGCTGGAACAGATCAACCCCAAACTGGTCACCAACATCTACGACATGAACGGGAAAATCGCCCATGAATACTACGTGGAGCGTCGTGAATGGGTCAGCTTCGACTCCATCCCCGAAAACGCCATCCACGCCGTGATGGCCACCGAAGACCGTGAATTCTACAATCACTGGGGCATGAACGTTTGGGCCATTCCCTCCGCCATCATGGAAAGCGTCTCCAGCGGCAAGAAACTCCGCGGAGCATCCACCCTCACTCAACAGCTCACCAAGCTTTTGTTCCTTACGCCGGAGCGTTCCATTTCCCGTAAGATCAAGGAGGCCATGACGGCCATCCGTATCGAGCAGACCTACACCAAACAAGAGATTCTCGAATTCTACATGAACGAGGTTTACCTGTCCGCCGGTAACTACGGTTTCCAGGCCGCAGGCAAGTACTATTTCGGACGCCCGCTGGATAGCCTTACCATTCCAGAGTTGGCCGTGCTGGCCGGCATGCTCCAGCGCCCCGAAGCCTACCGCCCCGACAGGCACCCCAAGGCATCTCTGGAACGCCGCAATACCGTGCTCTTTGCCATGATGGATGCGGGCTACATCAGCAAGGAAGATTACCGCAAGTACGTAGATACCCCCATCACCTTGGCCGAAAAAGAAGAAGAGAAAGGTGCGGGCCTCTACTTCTACGAAGAAATCCGCAAGTACATGGAAAAGAAGTACGGCGAAAATTCCCTTTATGCCGATGGTGTTTCCATCTATAGCACCATCGACCCCGACATCCAGGCCTACGCCGACAGCGTGGCCCAGGTCCAGGTAGAAAAAGTCCGCCACCGCATCAAGTACCGCGCCACACGCCGTCTGTTCCTCGCAAACAAGTACGACATGCCCGAAGACAGCGTTGTCGCCCACTTCGACAGCATCTATACCCTGTTCAAGAAGGACTACCTGGCAAACGACACCAACCCGGATCCCAAGAAAAGACGTTTCCCTGACAGTATCCTGTACCACCACGCCGAAGTGGCCGCCATCTTGATCGAAAACGAGACCGGAGGCATCCGCGCCATGGTGGGCGGAAGCGACTGGAACAGCTCCCGCTGGAATCGCGCGGTGCAGTCCCTGCGCCAGCCGGGCTCCAGCTTTAAGCCTATTGTGTATGCTACCGCCATGGACAACGGGGCTTCCCCCTGCGACTCGGTGAACGACCAGCCCGTCACCATCCCCGACCCCGACGACAAGGACAAGAACAAGGTCTGGCGTCCGGCAAACTTCGGTCACGACTTTGAAGGAATGATGACGCTCCGCAAGGCCCTCTACAAATCCAAGAACCTGCCCGCTATTCTTACCGGCATGAAATACGGGCTCAGCAACGTGGTGAATTACGCCCGCAAGTTCGGCATCGTAAGGGCTCCGCTCCTTGCAGTCCCGAGCCTTGCCCTGGGTTCCGTAGGCGCCACCCTGATGGAAATGACTTCGGCCTACACCGTGTTCCCCAACGGAGGCAACCGTATCGAACCCTACATGATCGAATCCATCGTCGATAAAAACGGCGAGACCATCGAGAAAAACATGAAGGTGGAGCACGAAGTGCTCCGGGCCCCCAGCGCCTACCTGATGGTCGACATGCTGAAAGACGTGAACGTGCGCGGAACGGCGGCAAGAGTCTGGGCCAGCGGCTTTACCCATCCCAGCGGCGGAAAGACGGGCACCACCAACGACTATACCGACGCCTGGTATATCGGCTTTACCAAGCAGTACACCATGGGCGTGTGGATTGGTTCCGACAGCCCGGGCACCATGGGCGCGGGCCACACCGGCACCGAAGACGCCCTGCCTGTTTGGCTTGCGGTAATGACCGAACTCCACAAGGACCTTCCGAGACTCCCCTTCCCCGTGCCTGCAGGCGTTTCCAGCAGGGGCATCTGCAACTACACCGGCAAGGTGGCCGGAGAGTTCTGTTCCGAAAAGACCTACTGCCTCTACACCGCAGGTTACGCCCCGACAGAAACTTGCGACGGCAACCATTTCGAGGTCAAGACGAAGTCCGCCGACGACGCCACCCTCTTCAGCAACAAGGGTGCAGCGGAGTCCTCTACCGGGCCTAAAAAGACCCGAAAAATGTTCTAGGAATCAGTCCTGAATTTCGGCAAGAAACCGTCTGAAATCCGCTAGATATCAAGGGTTTGAGCATACTCAACCCTTAACAAAATCTTATATTTTTTCTATCTTTGCGGTGCTATGGATTGGCCGCACAACATAAAGACCCTTACGGGCGACGAGCTCAAGGCTTGGCTTCGCGAACAAGACGAGAAGCCCTTCCGTGCCGACCAAATCCAGAAATGGCTTTTTTGCCAGCAGGTCAAGACCTACGACGAGATGGTGAACATCTCCCCCGCCCTCCGGGAAAAGCTGGCCGCCAAGTTCAGCCTCCGGGCCCTTACCGAAGAGACCCGCATGGAATCCGTCGATGGCACCGTCAAGTGGCTCTTCAGGACCCACGACAACCACCACATCGAAACGGTGATGATTCCCTCCAACGGGCGGTTCTCGGTATGCGTTTCCACCCAGGTGGGCTGCGCCATGAACTGCGCCTTCTGCCGCACCGCCAAGATGGGCTTTACCCGCAACCTGGAAGCAGGCGAAATCCTGGAAGAGATCATCAACGTGAACTGGTTCCTGAAAGATTCCGGCACTCTCGATGCCGACGGAAAAATCGCCCAGGTCACAAACATCATCTTCATGGGCATGGGCGAACCGCTGAACAATCTCGAAAACGTACACCGGGTCTGCTGCACGCTGCATAACCAGAGCCTGTTCAACATGGGCGCCAAGCGCATGACGATAAGCACCAGCGGTGTAGTGCCCAAGATCAAGGAACTGGTGGACCGGAACACCCCCTGTTGCCTTGCGGTAAGCCTGAACAGCACCAACAACGAATACCGCTCCTCCGTGATGCCGGTCAACAAGACGTGGCCCATCGAAAAGCTTTTGGAAGCGGTGGACGAATACATCCGCCGCACCGACAACTACGTAACTTTCGAATTCGTCCTCATCAAGGACATCACCTGCACACCAAAGGCCGCCAAAGAACTTATCCGCATTTGCGCACCCCGCCGGGTGAAGGTGAACGCCATCGTGCTTAACGACGGTGACGACCCCACACTGCACGCGCCCAGCCCCGAAGAAGTGGAAGACTTCCTTGCCAAGGTGCGTGCCGCCGAAATTCAAATAACGATCCGCAATCCGAGGGGCCGGGACATCCTGGCCGCCTGCGGACAACTCGCGTACAAAAAGGATGGTAAAACATGTTAACGCAGAACCTCCCCGAATTCTGGGACAACCTCTACATGGACGGAAAGGACTACTGGAATTTCAAGAAGGCGACCCCCGCTCTCCTGGAATTCTTCAAGAATCCTTCCTGCCCCGCTACCGGCTCGGTCCTGATTCCTGGAGCGGGTTTCGGCTACGATGCCGAAGCCTGGGCTAATAAAGGTCACGACGTGCTGGCTGTAGATTTCGCACCTACCGCCGTAGATGAACTGGACCACCTGAGCCGCAAGTACAAGAACCTCCGTTCTCTGGACCTGGACCTGTTCACCCTCTCTCCCAAAGACCCCAAGCGTGGTGGCCAGCTGTTCGACATCGTCTATGACTACGGCACCTTCTCGGCAATCCACCCGGGCCGTCGCGACGAATTTTTTGAAGTCTGCTACAAGATGCTCAAGGACGACGGCCTGTTCATCTGCCTCATGTACCCCATCATGAACGGAAAGACCCTGCAGGGGCCTCCCCACTGCACCAGCGAAGGCGAACTCATGGCCCGCTTAGACGGCGTTTTCGACATCGTGGAACGCATCAAGCCCGTAAACAGCATTCCTGGCCGCGAAGGCAAGGAAGAATTCTGGCTCATGAAAAAGGTCATTTAACAGTGACCAAAGCTATCCAGAAAAGCATTAACTAACTTTTAAAGATAAAAAGAGCATTGGGTAAAAGTTCTCATCACTCAAAACCCACTACTCACAACTCATAAGGATTGAACTATGGCACAAGATTTATGCCCCTGCGGATCTGGCAAAGAATACTCTGAATGCTGTGAACCCATCATCAAGGGAACAGCCCTCGCCCAGAGCCCCGAAGCCCTGATGCGTTCCCGCTACACCGCCTACGCCAAGCACGAAATCAAGTGGCTCAAGGACTCCCTAGAAGCCACCCAGCGCAGCGACTTCGACGAACCCAGCGTAGAAGCTTGGAGCCGCGACTCCGAATGGCTCGGCATCGAAATCAAGCAGACCAAGACCGAAGAAGAAAAGAACATCGGCTGGGTGGAATTCATTGCCCGCTTCAAGCAAGGAAACATCACCCGCAACCACCACGAACTGGGCGAGTTCCACAAGGTGGGCGGCGCCTGGTTCTTCTACGATGGCCGAGCCGTCAAGCAAGAAACCGTCCACAAGGAAGGCCCGGACGTTGGCCGCAACGATCCCTGCCCCTGCGGTTCCGGCAAGAAGTACAAGAAGTGCTGCGGAGCAGGGAAATAGAGACTAGAGATTAGAGACTAGAATCTAGTGAAAAAGAATCACGCACGTTGTGCGTCAAATTTTTCTCTAGTCTCTAGATCCTAACCCCTAGATCCTAACCCCTAGATTCTAAATCCTAACCTCTAACCCCTAGGCATATGTTCAAAGTTTTCGTAGATGGTGAAGCAGGGACCACTGGCCTGCAGATTTATGAGAGACTCGCAAAGCGCACCGACATCGAAGTGTTGCGCATTTCTCCCGAACTCCGCAAGGATACTGCCGAACGCAAGAGGCTCATCAACGAGTCCGACGTGACGTTCCTGTGTCTGCCCGACGCAGCAGCCATCGAAAGCGCTGCCCTCTGCGAAAACCCGAACACTTGCGTCATAGACGCCTCTACCGCGCACCGCGTGAATCCGGACTGGACCTACGGCATGCCGGAACTCAGCCCCGCCCAGCGCGAAGCCATCGCGAAGGCCAAGCGTATCGCGAACCCTGGCTGTCACGCCTCCGGATTCATTCTCGGCGTGCACCCGCTGGTCGCCGCGGGAATTCTCCCGAAGAGCGCGAACCTCGCCGCCTACAGCATTACCGGATACTCCGGCGGCGGCAAGAAACTCATTGCCGAATACGAGGACGCAGCAGCCCTTTCGCACGCTGCCGGCGAATCGAAGGCCGTCATGGCTCCGGCCCCGTACGCGCTTGCGCTCGCACACAAGCACCTCCCCGAGATGAAAAAATACTGCGAACTTGAAAACGTTCCGTTCTTCAATCCGGTGCTTGGGCCATACTATAAGGGTATGGCCGTGACCGTCGCCATCTTCGCGAACGAACTCACCAAGAATGTGGGGCCTGAAGGTCTCACCGAAATCCTCGCCAAGCATTACGAAGGTTCCCGCTTCGTGAAGGTGATGCCCTACGAAGCCGCCCCCGTGCTGTTCAACGGCCGCCTTGACGCCACCGTTTGTAACGACACTAACAACGCCCGCATCCAGGTGTTCGGCAACGAAACCGTGATGCAGGTGACGACGATTATCGACAACTTGGGCAAGGGCGCTAGCGGCGCCGCCATCCAGAACATGAATATCGCCCTCGGGCTTGACGAAGGAATCGGTCTGGTTTAAGCCAAGCCCTTTAAATAATCTTCCACATTCAGATAATTAATGTTAC
>JAEDLI010000099.1 GCA_016295375.1 Fibrobacter sp.
CCGCCGTCACCCGGCTTGTAGTCCTTGAGTTCCGGCAACAGCACCGGCAGTTCAGCGTCATCGACGGTAGAGATTTCGCCGTCTTCCCAGTGGATGATGGGGAACGGTTCGCCCCAGTAGCGCTGGCGGCTGAAGAGCCAGTCACGGAGCTTGTAGTTCACGGTAGCCTTACCGATCTTATTTGCTTCCAGCCATTCGATGACCTTCGCGATGCCCTGCTTCTTGTTGAGGCCGTTCAGGCAAAGCGTGTCGTTCTGGCTATTGATATAAGTACCGTCGGCAGCCCAGCAGGCTTCACCGGCGAGGACCTGGGGCTTCACATCTTCCGGGCAGCTTGCGTCCGGTTCCATGATGCAAATGACAGGCAGGTTAAACTTCTTCGCGAAATCAAAGTCGCGGGTATCGTGAGCGGGCACTGCCATGATAGCGCCGGTGCCGTAGCCAGTCAAAACGTAGTCAGCCACCCAAACCGGAATCTTGGTGCCGGTGAGCGGGTTCACGGCGTAGCTACCGGTAAACACGCCGGTCTTTTCCTTGGCGAGTTCGGTACGGTCGAGGTCGCTCTTCAATGCGGCGGCGTGCACGTATTCTTCCACGGCGGCCTTCTGTTCGGCAGTCGTGAGTTCCGGCACCATGGCATGTTCCGGGGCGACAACCATGTAGGTGGCACCGAACAGCGTATCGCAACGGGTCGTGTAAACGCGGAGCTTCTTTTCTGTCGGCTTGCCGTTAGCGTCGGCGATTGCAAAGTCCACTTCGGCACCGTAGCTCTTGCCAATCCAGTTCTTCTGCATGTCCTTCACGCCCTGGGGCCAATCCAGCTTGTCCAGGCCCTTCAGCAGGCGGTCGCCGTACAGCGGGATGCGCATGAGCCACTGCTTGAGGTTACGGCGTTCCACTTCCTTGGTGCCGCACTTTTCGTGAGAACCATCGTTCAAGACTTCTTCGTTGGCGCACACAATCTTGCAATGCTTGCACCACCACACCTGAGCGTCGGCGTAGTAAGCGAGGCGCTTAGAATCCTTGTACTTGCGGACTTCTTCCTTGCCCTTTGCTTCCACGTCGGCGGGGATGGGCAGTTCTTCGATGGGGCGGCCCTTCTGCTGGGCTTCATCGAACCAGGTGCCGTAAAGGCGCTTGAAAATCCACTGGGTCCACTTGTAGTACTTCGGATCAGTGGTGTTCACTTCCTTTTCCCAGTCGTAGGAAAGGCCCAGGCGCTGGATCTGACGGCGGAAATTGTCGCAGTTCTTCTTGGTGGTGATTGCCGGATGCGTACCGGTCTGAATAGCGTACTGTTCAGCAGGGAGGCCGAAAGCGTCCCAACCCATGGGGTGCAAGACGTTAAAGCCCTTGGAGCGCTTGTAGCGGCAAATGATATCCGTTGCAGTGTAACCTTCGGGGTGGCCCACATGGAGGCCAGCGCCACTGGGATACGGGAACATGTCCAGGCAGTAATACTTGGGCTTGGACTTATCGGTGCCCGTCTTGAAAGTCTGATGTTCTTCCCAGTAGGCTTGCCACTTGGTTTCGATCTCTTGCGGATTGTACTTTGCCATTGCTTTATACCTCAGGTTGGTTCTGCCAGACGAGAGACGAGAGACGAGAGACGAGAGAAGTCGTCAGCAGGTCAATCAGCAGCCGTCAGCAAAGCCTCTTTAAATTTTTCGGGTGTAAATTTAGCAAAATCCCTTACAGCCATAAACAATTACATATCTTTTCTCTATGCTGTCACACAGATTATCCGCCTGGCTTTGTTCGGCATTTGCTTTTTTGCTGCTCAGTTGCGCTTCTTCACCAAAGGAGCCCCTGTCCGTTTATGACCAAGACGGATTCCTGCAAGAACGGATTACCTACGACAAAGACGGGGCAGAAGATACCCATTGGCGCTCCATCGACGATTCCACTGCCATATTCGAATACCGCGAAAATGGCAAACTCCTTGCCGACACTTTGCAGACAGAGGCTTTTCGCTCCTATGGGGTCATTGAGCCCGAACGAACCGCCGTAAGCATCACTCGAAACATCTTGGGCAAAGGAGCCCAAGGAATCGCCACCGTTACCAATGGTGCAAAATCATCCATTTCAAGCTTAACCCCTTACGCGAACGCACTAAAGGACAAACTTACAAACAACCTTGCAGAAGCGGGTTATAGCAACTCCGCTCAAGCAATAGAGCACGCCTACACATCTGCAGGAAAATCCATATCCAAGACCATCGACAATCTCCCCGAAGTAGATGCCCTGTCCCTCGTTGCCATCGGGGCCGGCTACATTCGAGGGCTTTCGGTAGGGTTCCAAGAAACCGAGGATTTTATCAAGGCCATTCCCGATGCAACCCAGAAAGTCTTGGGTGCCGATTACGACGCCCTGTACTCCGCATGGACAAAGCAGGTGGACAGCGCCCAAGAATTCATCAAACAAAACGCCAACCTGGACTCCCTTGAACGCTTGTCACAGGAGGGCATGGAAAAAATCCGGCAACTTCCCGATTTCGCCCAAAGGGAATTCGAAAGTGCCCTGCAAGTTTTTAACGAAAGCCTTGATTCCAGTTTCAAGGATTTGAACATTGATTCGAAATACAAAGACAAATACACAGGAGCCTTTGTATCTGGATGGTTGACCTGGCAACTGACCGTGGCAGAGCTCACCTTCAGTATTGTCAAGGTTGTTGGCTCTATCAACAAGTCAGCCACCGCAACTAAGGTGGCGGATAGGTCCCATAAGGTCGGATTTTTCAAGCGGAAGGTCAGCAAAGAAGACCGATTCTTCCTAATGCCGCGAGAAGGCAAGGGCGGTCACTGGAACCAGAACAAGACCATTTGGAAAAGCGACATTCCCGAAGTCAATGCCATTACAAGAGGAAAGGGCATCTACTTCACCGGCAAGGAGCCGAACAAGGTTCCAGATTTTACTCCATGGTCTAGGGGATCGTATAAGATTGCCGGGCTCACAGGAAAAAACGAAAAAGATTTCCCCAAGGTATATGCCAAGATTGCCGCCCAAAAGAGCATGTCCGTTAGCGACGCCGAACGCTGGGTCAAACAGAACGGGCTCACGCCTCACCACCTATCCTGCAACGAAATACAACTTGTTCCTACCGCAGTACACGAAAACGTCGCCCATACAGGTGCCGCCTCCATGTTAAGAAACGGCACCTGCCGATAAAGCCCCTTTCCACAACAGCCCTAAAAAAGACTATAATTTAAGTATGCTGGACGCTAAGTCATTCTTGTTATTCACTCTCTTATCCTTTTTTGGAACGAGCGCCCTTGCCCAGGAGGAATACTACCAGCCCGACGTGGATTCCGCGTGGGTGGCATTCCAGAACGGCGGACAGCCCCTCGAAAACGAAGAACAACCGGCCGAGGCTGCCCCCGCCTGCATAGGCGACGGTTGTGACGGCACCGAGACCGCTGCAGAACCCGTGGCAGAAACCGAACAGGCCTCCGGAGAAAACGGCAACGAGCAGGCCGCGACGGAATCTGCCGAAACCGCCTCCCCCGCCGACAGTTCCCGAACGGACAGCACGGCACAGGCGGCCGCCGACTCCACCAAAAAAGATTCCGCACAGGTGAAAACCGTCGCAAACAAATCCATCGACCCCGACGAATACGAGGACTGCACCGAGGCGGACTCCAC
This sequence comes from Fibrobacter sp., assembly GCA_016295375.1. GTDB lineage: Bacteria > Fibrobacterota > Fibrobacteria > Fibrobacterales > Fibrobacteraceae > Fibrobacter. The sequence continues at coordinate 3,643 of JAEDLI010000099.1, forward strand.
CAATACCGAATGTGTGGAAATTGACGAGACCAACACCTACGACCGCTACCTGCAGGAAAACGCCGAAATGTACCGCTCCCGCAAGGAAGGTTTCTCAAGGTCCATCCAGATAGGCATTCGCGCCGCCGGCGGCATAAACACCTTCTTCGGTAAAAAAAGCGACGACTGGAGCCTCGGCTACCAAGTCGGAGGCGGCATTTTGGTAAGGCTCCCCGTAGGTATCCGCCACGTGAGCCTCGTTCCCGAACTGGATTTCGTCTACCGCAACTACAACTACGAAAGCAAGAACGAATACAGCAAGACCGAGGGCAGCCTGGACTACATGCTCTTCGAGATTCCCATCATTGTCCGCTACACCTTCGACGAAGACAACTTCTTCGTGGGCCTGGGCATGAACCTGGACCTGAAACTTACCGGCTCCTCGGAAATTACCCAGAAGACCAAGGAAACCGACGAAAAGGACAAGCGCAAGAACACACTGCCCTCTTCGGGCGTGGAACTGGGCGGTGTATTCAACGTGGGCTACGCCATCAACCGCTGGCTCATTGCCGACATCCGCGTGGTGCAGTGCTTTACCAACCTGCTGAACGAAGACGCCATCGCCGAATCCAGCCTCGCACACGCCCACCTCTACACGTTCTACACCAGCCTCGGCCTGACCTTCGTGTTCTAGGCGTGACAAAAGCGTGACAAAAGCCTGACCAACTTTCTACGAGCACTTGACCTTTCGCCGCAGGTGTTTTTTGTATTTTCACGGATTATGAAGAAGATTAGGTTTGCCTTGACAGTCCTTCTGGGACTGTCCCTTACAGCGTTTGCCGAAGAGGCGAAGCCCCAGGAACATTTTGTCATCGACGTGGGCGGCGGTTTTGCGACTTACTCCAGCCTTATCGTTCTTGGCGGGGCGATAGAAGAATTCGATCACGTCGATGGGAAATGCGACTCACCCGATGAAGTCAACCACAAAACAAACTATGCGGTAGCAAGCCTTGGCGCCCGCTATATTTTCACTCCACATGTCGAAGCGGGGCTAGCGGCCTCTTACGAATACTACAGTTCCTACGATAACGTTTGCGAAGGCTCCGTCCATGAAATGTACTGCAGGGCGGGAGATTTTCTGGACCACCACCTGGTACACATTGCTGTCGAAGGAAAGTTCAACTGGTTCACGCTTTTTGACCATTTCAGGCCATACAGTCGCATAGGCGTCGGAGCCTTGCTTGAATTTGACAGCGGGCTGGAAAGCGTCGGGTTGCCTTCCGTCCAACTGACGCCTGTGGGCCTGGAATTCCTGTTCCCGTACGTAAGCGTGTATGCCGAACTGGGTGCAGGCTACCGCGGCTTCATGAGCGGCGGCATTGCATTGAGAATCTAAGCCTTAGTCCCTAGGCCTACATCCCCATGTTCTTGCGGGTCTGCTCGCGGCGGAGGCGGACGATTTCCTTTTCGATGAGGAGCTTTTCTACGGCCGGGATATCTTCGTGACGCCGAATGGCATCCTTGTACAGGGCGTTGGCCAGTTCGGGTTCACGGGCCAGGAACGATATGACGGCGACGTTCCGGAGGAAGAATTCGTCCATGTTCTTGATTTCGTACTTTTCGTAGAAATCCGCCACCAACTTGGCGGCCGTCGCGTAGTCCTTGGCACGGGCCGTCTCCAGGATGTTGAACTCGTCCACGAAGGAGGCGGGAAACACCCCGGCATTCACCAAGTCGCGAACCTTTGTATAAACGGCATTGGTGTCGCGGGCTTCCATGGGAATGCCCCTCACCCACTCAATGTATTCCTCACGGAACTTCTTCCATTCGGGAGAGGCCTCTGCCACGGCAAAGCGGGGCTTTTGCGCCGCGACCGTTTGAGTCGTTGAGTCCGCGGTCACGCTATCCTGCGGAGCGGGGGCCTGGGCACCTGCGCGCATCAGGGAATCCGTGCGGATCAGGTAAGCGAGCAGCGCGTTTTCGCGGTAGGTGTCCCTGTTCTGCATCATGGCCTTGACCTTGGTGGGCCTGCGGAGCGCGTAATCGGCACTGTCCAGGTATTCGGGCCAGCAGACTTCGCAGCTGTCGAACACCTGCACAATATGGGCGTTGGAATGCACGAAGCGGGCCTCTTCAGCCTTGTTGTCTACGATGGGCGTGAAGATACTGTTGGGCTGGATGTTTTCCATCATGGGCCGGACCATCTTGGAGGTGAACAGGAAATTCTGTTCGCCGAAGAAGTCGGGCTCCCGATGGATGCGCTCGAATTCCGCCACCAGCACGGGGTCGGTGCTGAACCGCCCGATGTTCTTCTGGATTACCGGCTGGTCGCTTGCGATAATGATGATGTCGGGTTCTTCGGGAGCGCGGTAGAGGCTCACGTAGGGGAACACCACGTCCAGTGCCTTCAAGATGTTCAGGAACAGCTGGTCGTTGAATTCGTAGGTCTGGATCCACTGGACCCAAAGTCCACCGGGTTTCATGTAGCGGCGCATCTTGGCGTAGAACTCGTGACTGAAAAGGCTCGCCACGCCGCTGACCCAGGGGTTGCTGGGCACGCTAATCAGCAGGTCGTACTTGCGGCGGTTGGTGAGGAAAAACGTCTGGGCGTCGTCGATGTAAATGTGGATGCGGGGGTCGTCGTAGCCGCGGGCGTTCCAGGGATAGAACCCGCGAGCAAGATTCATCATCTCGTCTTCGATTTCCACGCAGTCAAAGTCCTTCAGCAGCGGGTCGACCAGCAGGTAATGGGCACCCATGCCGGAGCCAAATCCCACCATGCCCGCGTCGTAGGGCTCGGAGCGCACCGCCATGGGCATGAACGCCGTGGCCGCCTGGGTCAGTTCGTCCCCTTCGATGGGGTGCTTGCGGTCCTTGCTCATGCTGGCGTCGGCCTTGCCGTTGGTCTTGATGTACCAATGCACATCGGACTCGTGGAAACTGATGGTAGCCGTCTTTCCGTCCTTCACCACAATCTTTTCGTCGGGATGCAGGTTCTTGTAGGCGCGGAACGCACCGGAGGTCACCAGGTGCGGGTCAAAATTCACGAAGATGGAAGGCAGAACCATCAGGGCCGCCACCAGGTAGAAAGGCACGCTGTAGCGGAACTTTTTACGATAGACCACCAGCAGCACAAAACCGATGGCAAAGTCCAGCACGGCGGCAAGCACCAGGGCGCCCTTCAGCTGCAAGAATGGCAAGAGAATCAGGCCGCCACCTGCCGAACCGATGATGGAGCCCACCGTATTCCAGCCGTAAACCTTGCCGATGGGGGCTTCGCTCTTGAAGGCCCGGGTGAGAATCACCGTGATGAGCGGGAGCGTCATGCCCGCAAAGAAACTGGTAGGCACCATCCACAAAACGGAAAGGGCATACTTGAAAAGGCTCCAGCAGATATAGCCGTCGGCGGTGGTGTTGAAAATCTGGTTCGCCTCGTTCATCATGCCCCAGAAGGGCTTGTGGAAGTACAGCGTGCACAGGGCGAAAAACGCCATAAAAATCTGGGCCAGGGAAAGGATGACCAAGGAATCTTTTTTCAAAAGTTTTCCGCTGACGGCACTTCCGATGGCAAGCCCCAGAATAAAAGCCGAAAGCATCTGGTCGAAGCTATGGCTGGAACTGCCCATCAAGAGGCTGAGCAGGCGTATCCAGACAATCTCGTAAACGAAAGAGGTAAGCCCCGTAATGGCCGCAATCCAGAGCCAGGTGTTCTTGGGCGGCATGGGCAGCTTGTGTTCGGCAACGTAATCGACGTTCAGCGGCTCGGCGGCACGGTTTGAACCCGCCGTGGAACTTTCCGAACCAGCCGTGGCACGGTCCGCTCCCGCATCCGTAGCATCGTCCTCGTCGTCCTCCTTGTTGGGCGATGTTGCAAACCCGATGTAGCCGAAAACCGCCGCCAGCAAGAAGTTGATAGAAGCCGCCACGCAGAGGGTGGCGTGGTTTCCCAGTTCAGGGATCAGCAGGTAGCTGGTCACCAGAATGCCGATAGCAGAACCCAGGCTGTTGGTAAAGTAGAGCATGGGAAGCGAAAGTTCCTGACCGCTCTTGCGCAGGAGCCCCGCCGCAATGAAGGGGAAGGTCATGCCCACCGCAATGGCGATGGGGAGCGTAGAACCCGTAGCCAGCACCACCTTGGTAATCTCGGCGCCGGTAAAGCCCAGGCCCGCAATCCATTCACTATCAAAGAAAAATCCCGTGAGCAGGTTGTAGAGGGGGTGGTAAGCCAGGCCGCCAATACCGATGGCCAGTTCCACCGCCGCATAGCCAAGCAGGGGCCGCTTTACCCATTCCACCATCTTGCCCGCAATAAAACTACCGATGGCAAGACCGCCCATGTAAATGCACAGCGTGAGCACCTGGCCGTAGCTGGCGTGGCCCAAGAAAAGCTTGAGGTAACGGGCCCAGGAACCTTCGTAAATGAGGCCGGCAAAACCCGAAAGCGCAAAGAGGAAATAGACTAGGATGTTCATGGCGTAAATTTATATAAAAAAGACGCCATCCTAAGTCAAAGAATTTTACGAACCTCCGCCTTCAGTAAGACCGAATTCCCGGCGGGCCCAAGTTTCCATATAGGGCAGAATTTCCTTGTAAGGCACCACGATCATCACGCTGCCGTGGGAATGCCAGCCGATTTCGAAAGAGTACCCGTCAAAACCGATACCTTCCTTCAAAAAAGAAGGTTCCAACTTGAAATCTATGTCGATGGCATCGGCCTTGGCATCGTATTTTTCCGCATATTTGCGAAGAAGCGATACAATCGCTTTCTTTTCTTCTGGATTGAAAATAGTGGAATCAACCAGCGACCCGTCTTTCTTTGAGAATGTGCGATGATACTCGTAATTGTATCCTCCGGCAGCACCGGCAGTGTACTCGGCTTTCGAAATATAATAAGTCGTCCACAGCTGTGAATCGAACGCGACATCTATGCTGTCCTGGCGTTCGTATCTGAGAGTGGCGGCGACTTCCGTCTGGGCGCTGTCAAAATACCAGTCACCGGGATAATTCCTGAGTTCGGATTCAATGGACCGCTTGTATGCTTCCACCTGACGGTAAAGGGCTCTTTTATGAATTTCTCTTATATGTCCAGCATCAAGGACCGTGTCTGCATCGGTCAAGTCATCGCCCAGCAACCCCTTGATGATTTTCCGGTGGACCCATTTAGGATAAACTTGGAATCTCGGCAACTTCCAATGCAAGGAAACCGTGTAAAACCTGGTACTGTCGCGTTCCGTCCCATAATTGGTGAATTCCATACAGTCCTTCTTTTTTGTGGGGTCACATTCAATCAATTCGTCGTCATGCATGGCGATTTTCGCCTTGACCCGCTCCAGAT
>JAEDLI010000015.1 GCA_016295375.1 Fibrobacter sp.
TGGTGGCCATGCGCACTAAGCACTAAAGTGCTAAGTGCTGTCCGCCCGCCTGCGCGGGGATGACAAAAGGGTGCATCGTGTATGACAAAGGGGTGCGCTGGGGATGACTGCGGCCCCTGTTATTTCTTTTCGTAACGCACGTAGGCAAATTTTTTGCTATCGGGGGCCCACGAGTTCACGTTGATGGTTCCCTGGCCGCCGAACAGCTTTAGAATCGTGCGGGGTTCGCTCCAGCCGGTCTTATCGCTGCCCGTCATCAGGCGGATTTCTACGTTCTTGTTGGGCACGTGTTCGCCGGGGCGCACGTCCCGTTCGTGGTAGGCCAGCATCACGACTTTCGTGCGGTCGGGCGAAATGTGCGGGAACCAGGTGTTCCAATGGGCGTCTTGCGTCATCTGCGTCTGTTCGGAGCCGTCGGACCTCATGCGCCACGCCTGCATACGACCGCTGCGAACAGAATTGAACCAGATGTATTCTCCGTCGCAGTCGTATTCCGGTCCGTCATTCAAGCCGAAAGCTGTTGTAAGCTGCGTCTCGTTTCCGCCGGCAGTGGGAATGGTGTAAATGTCGTATTCTCCATTGCGTTCGGCGCAGTAGGCGAGCGTTTTTCCGTCGGCGGTAACACCGTGGAGGTAGCTAGGAGCAAGGGGCGTCACCAGCCTCGGCATGCGTCCGTCAAAGAAAATCTTGTAGATGCGGGAAAGGCCGTCTTCTTTGGTGTGGTGGCTCACGAAAAGTCCTAAACCGTCGGGAGAGAGCACGTGGTCGTTGTTGCAGTTGTCCGCAAAGTAGCTCGGCACTTCGGTAATGGCTCCACTTTCGATTTCAATTTTATAGATGCGGCCTTCGCTATTGTAGGTGAGGAATTTTCCGTCGGCGCTCCAGTTGGGCGCTTCGATGACCTTGTCAAATTTCTTGAGGAGTTTTGATTCGCCGGTCTCGATGTCGAAAATTTCCAGGAAGGACTTGTCTCCGCTGCGGTCCCAGACTTCGCCCGGACTGAGTTCGAAGGGGTAGCTTACTCCCCATGTGGCGCGGAGGTTGTCCATCTGCGTCATCATCTGCATAGTCTTGCTGTGAGGCATTTCGGGGCATTCCTTGAGGCCTTTCTCGAGGGCCGCCTTGCAGCCCAGCACCTCGTATTCGTAGCAGTTCTCGATGCGGGGCGGCCTCACGGACTCTACCAGATTCCCGGCCATATCGAACAGCTGGATTTCTTCCATGTCGTTGAGGTTCTGCACCCGGATAAAGCCCGCTGTTCCGTAGATGACGCCCTCGTTTTTGAGAGGCGCTACCATCGAGGTCTTGAGATGCGCTACCTGGCCATTTGCATATACCAAATCAATCCAGTCCGTAGCATCCACGCCCGTATGGAACTTGACGCACTTGGTTTTCGTCTGCACGATGTGATTTGCGATGTGGTTCCCGCCCGATGTCATTTCCGCACAGTCTCCACCTGATGTCATCCCCGCGGAGGCGGGGATCTCCGTGCAAATTTTCGGGTCAGTCAAAAAAATATCCGCGAATGTCAAACTGTAAATGCCCAAGTCCAGCAGCGCGCCGCCCGCAAGCTCCGGCTTTTGCAAGCGCTCGATATGCGAAAGGGGCATGGAAAAATCTGCTTCCACGCTTTCCACCTTGCCTATTTTCCCGTCCAGAATCCAGTCCTTGACCATCTGCACGGCGGGCAAGAACCTTGTCCACATGGCCTCGCTCATGAACACGCCTTTTTCTTCGGCTAGGGCCACCACTTCCGATGCCATCAGGGCGTTGGCGGTAAATGCCTTTTCTACCAGCAGGTTCTTTTTGTGTTCCAGGCAAAGCAAAATGTTGCTGTAATGCTCGGAATGGGGAGTGGCTACATAGATCAGATCTACCACAGAGTCCCGGGCCAGTTCCTCGTAACTGCCGTAGGCTTGCCCGAAACCGTATTCGTCGGCAAATTTTTGTGCCTTGTCAAGTGAGCGCGAAGCAACCGCATAGCATTCTACGCCCATGCCCCGCTTTTCGAGAGTCTTGACGGCAGCCGCCATCTTGGTGGCGATATGACCACAACCGAGAATTGCAAACTTGAGTACTTTTTCCATAAAAACTCTGGGTGAGTTCCTGCAAAATATCCGAAATTACACTGCAGCATTATCTGCGACACTTTCAATATAGCCTTATTTTACAAATAAGGTTTGATTCTGGTACCCAATAAGTGGGCTCAGGCGTAAACAGGCCTTATCCTACAATAACCTTGTAGAATTCCAGGAACTGTGCGGGAGAAAGTTCTTCGGCGCGGACAGTGGTTGGGTAATCCAGGAACTCGATGGCCTCATGGATTTTCTTCTTGTCGTAAGCTCGGCCGAAGGAGTTAGCGAGAGTCTTGCGCTTTTGGGTAAAGGCGGCCCGCACAAAGTCGAAGAATCCATCGGGGGCCTGCAGGGCGTTGGCCTTGGGCGTGAGCAGCATGGTGGCGCTATCCACGTTGGGCCGTGGTGTAAAATGCTCGGGCCCGATTTTGCGTAGAATCTGTGTGTCGGCGTAGGCGGACACCAGAACGGAGAGACTTCCGTAATTGCTGCTGCAGGGGGCGGCACAGATGCGCTCGGCAACCTCTAGCTGTACCATGCCCATGAACCCTCTGGTCAGGTGCAGCTTGGGCATGAGTCCTGCAATGATGGCGGTTGAAACGTTGTAAGGCAGGTTTCCCGTGACCCAGGGCTTTTCGTGGGCGTCTAGAAAGGCCTGCAGGTCAAACTTCAAGAAGTCTATGTTCTGGATGTGGAAGTTTTCGCGGCCCTGGAATTTTTGTTCCAAAAATTCGACGCACTGCTCGTCGATTTCGACGGCAGTGAGTTGCACGGCACGGTCTAGCAGGTGCTCTGTGAGGGCGCCGTGCCCAGGGCCGATTTCCAGCACGCAGTCGCCTTTATTGGCCGGCAGGTCCCCTGCAATCAGCTTTGCGGTAGGAACATCCAGAAAGTTCTGGCCAAATTTGCGCCGTCGTGCTCTGTCCATGGGGAAAAAGATAGGAAAAAGGGGGTAGGAACGTCATCCTCGCGAAGGCGAGGATCCGCTTGAGGAAATGGGTTGTAGGTATTAGGGGTTCTGGGTACAAGAGGAATTCGGGTCCTGAAATCCGAATATGCTTGACGTCTCGTATGCATATAACTATATTTATGCATAAATAAAGATGCGCGACTAACAACCACTATAAGATGGTTGCAAAACCTGCGCCAAAAGGAACAATTATGGAATACAAAATTAAGGATATCAACCTTGCTGTGGAAGGCCGCAAGGAACTCGACCTCGCCGAAACCGAAATGCCGGGTCTGATGGCGCTGCGCAAGGAATATGCAGGCAAGAAGCCGCTCGCTGGCGCCCGTATTATGGGTAGCCTCCACATGACGGTGCAGACCGCTATCCTCATCGAAACGCTGGTGGACCTCGGTGCCGACGTGCGCTGGGTGAGCTGCAACATCTTCAGCACGCAGGACAACGCCGCCGCCGCCGTCGTGGTGGGCAAGAGGGGCACCATCGAGAACCCGCAGGGCGTTCCCGTGTTCGCCTGGAAGGGCGAAACCCTCGAAGAATATTGGGAAAACACCGCCCGCGCTCTCGTGTGGCCTGACGGCAAGACCGCAGACCTCATCGTGGATGACGGCGGCGACGCCACCATGCTCGTGACCTGCGGTGCCGAATTCGAAGACGCCGGCAAGGTGCCCGAATTCAACCCCGCTACCGACAGCGAAGAATGGGGCGTGTTCCTCGCCACTTGCCGTAAGATTTTCGAGAAGGACCCGAAGCAGTGGACCCGCGCTCGCGAAACTCTCCGCGGCGTTTCTGAAGAAACCACCACCGGCGTGCATCGCCTGTACCAGATGGCCCAGGTCGGCCGCCTGAAGTTCCCGGCAATCAACGTGAACGATTCCGTGACCAAGTCCAAGTTCGATAACCTCTACGGCTGCCGCCACTCCCTCATCGACGGCATCAACCGCGCCACCGACGTGATGATGGCAGGCAAAATCGCAGTCGTGTGCGGCTACGGCGACGTGGGTAAGGGCTGCGCACAGTCCCTGCGCGGTCAGGGCGCCCGCGTGATCATCACCGAAATCGACCCAATTTGCGCACTCCAGGCCGCCATGGAAGGCTACGAAGTCAAGACCCTCGACGAAGTCGTGAGCTACGCCGACATCTTCGTGACCACCACCGGCAACACCGGCATCATCAGCGCCGCCCAGATGAGCAAGATGAAGCACCGCGCCATCGTCGGTAACATCGGCCACTTCGACAACGAAATCGACATGGCCGGCCTCAAGAAGATTCCGGGCATCAAGCGTAACGAAATCAAGCCGCAGTACGACGAATGGATTTTCCCCGACGGCCACAGCATCCTCGTGCTCGCCGAAGGTCGCCTGCTGAACCTCGGCTGCGCCACCGGTCACCCGAGCTTCGTGATGAGTGCAAGCTTCACGAACCAGACCATCGCACAGATTGACCTCTGGCTCAATGCACAGGGCAAGCAGACTGTCGCTGGCATCAAGTACGAAAGCGGCGTCGTGTACACGCTCCCGAAGATCCTCGACGAAAAGGTCGCCCGCCTCCACCTCGAAAAGCTCGGCGTTCACCTGACGACCCTCACCAAGGCCCAGGCCGACTACATCGGCGTGCCCGTGGAAGGCCCGTACAAGGCGGATCACTACAGGTACTAGTGATTAGTGGTTGGTGGTTAGGAATAACTACCAACCGCGCAATTGTCATTCCGGCTGCCCTCACTTGTCATCCCCGCCACCCACACTTGTCATCCCGGCTATACTATACTTGGCAACTAGAATTGCGATGCAATTCGTTGCCATAGTAGAGTTATCCTCTTTGGGGAGAAGGCGGGGATCTTTTTTTTAGGGCGTGTTTTTTGTATTTTGTATTGAACGCCTAAGTTTCAAGGACGGTTCTTTATGCTGATGGAAAAGATTGCATCCCCTGCTGATGTGAAGAAGATGGACACGGAAAGCCTCAAGGCACTCGCGGCAGAAATCCGCACAGCCCTCATCAACAAGATTTCACACTGCGGCGGACACCTGGGCCCGAACCTTGGATTCGTGGAACCGACCATCGCGCTGCACTATGTTTTTGAATCGCCCAAGGACAAGATTGTCTACGACGTTAGCCACCAGAGCTACACGCACAAGATTTTGACAGGCCGCGCCGAAGCGTTCCTGAATCCGGAAAAGTACTGGAGCGTCACGGGTTACACCGAACCCTGCGAAAGTGAACACGACCAGTTCATGATTGGCCACACTTCGACTTCCGTGAGCCTTGCGCTCGGGCTTGCAACCGCCCGCGATATCAAGGGCGAAAAGGGCAACGTGATTGCAGTAATCGGCGACGGTTCCCTGAGCGGGGGCGAAGCATTCGAAGGCCTCGACAACGCCGGCGAATACGCGACAAATTTTATCGTGGTCGTAAACGATAACGAAATGTCCATCGCCGAAAATCACGGCGGCCTTTACGGGAGCCTCGCGGAACTCCGAGCCACGCAGGGCAAGAGCGAAAACAACTATTTCAAGAGCCTCGGCTTTGATTATCTGTATGTAGAACAAGGTAACAATGTCGAATCGCTCATCGCCGCGTTCAAGCAGGTGAAGGATTCCACAAAGCCCGTGGTGGTGCACATCCACACGCTCAAGGGCAAGGGCTACAGCTTCGCCGAAAACGCGAAGGAAGGGTTCCACTGGTCTGCACCGTTTGATATTCCGACCGGTGTTGTGAACTGGGGCAATGGAGAATCGTACGGCAACATTCTCGGCGACTACCTGATGAAAAAAATCAAGGCCGACCCGAAGGTCGTCGTAATCCATTCCGCAGTACCCGCAGGCATCGGGTTCTTTGCCGAGCAGCGCAAAGCGGCAGGCAAGCAGTTCATTGATGTGGGTATCGCCGAAGAGCACGCAGTCGCACTCGCATCTGGCCTTGCGAAGGGCGGCGCAAAGCCCGTGTACAGCACGCACAGCACGTTTATCCAGCGCACCTACGACCAGCTCTCGCAGGACTTGTGCGCGAACAACAACCCGGCCACATTGCTCATTACCATGTCGGGCGCCGACGGCATGAACGACACCACGCACCTCTGCATTTTCGACATCGCGATGATGAGCAACATCCCGAACCTGGTGTACCTCTGCCCCACCTGCGTAGAAGAGGCCTTCGCCATGATGGATTACGCGATTGATCAGAGGTCACACCCGATGGCCATCCGCATCCCGAACGGAGTCGCACACCGCAGCGTAAAATTTGACACGGATTATTCCAAGCTGAATACATATAAGGTTGACAAGCGCGGAAGCAAGGTGGCGTTCATCGGTCTCGGCAGCTACTACGCCCTCGCCGAAGAAGTCGCAGCAGAACTCGCCAAGCAGGGAATCGACGCCACCATTATCAACCCGCGATTTGCAACAGGCGTTGACCGCGAAGTTTTGGAAGGCCTGTGCGCCGACCACCAGGTAGTCGTGACGCTCGAAAACGGCGTGATTGACGGTGGCTTCGGCGAGAAGATTGCCCGCTTCTACGGAGCAAGCGACATGAAGGTTCTGGTAAAGGGCTTCAAGAAGGAATTCTACGACAAGGTGCCCTACGATGAACTGATGGAGAGAAACCGCCTCACACCCAAGCAGATTGCGGAAGATGTGATGGCGGTACTGAGGAAATAGTCAAGATATAAAAATACGGAGGTATGAAACGTTATTTCATATCTTCGTCAAAAAGTGGCCAAATTTTGCAAATTTTAGCATTCGTCATAAAAAATGTCTGTTTAGATTGATTATTCGTCCAAAAAATTTTCATTTTTATTGAAATATTCGTCCAAAAAAGTGTATATTTGGGGTATGGAACGACTGCTTTACAGGGATTTGTTGGTGTGGAAGGCCTCTAAGCACCGAAAACCGCTCATCTTGAACGGAGCGCGTCAGGTCGGGAAAACCTGGCTACTCAAGGAATTTGGTCAGCGGGAATACGAATCTGTCGCTTATATCAACTGTGAAAAAGCAGAAAATCTAGATGATGTTTTTGAAAATTTTGACACCCATCGCTTGGTGCGGTCCTTGTCGGCGCTTTCGGGTGTGGACATTCTGCCCGGAAAGACCCTGCTTATACTGGACGAAATTCAGGAGTTTCCTAGGGCACTGACAAGCCTCAAGTATTTATGTGAAGACGCTCCTGAATATCATGTTGTTGTTGCCGGCTCCTTGCTCGGAATCGCACTCCATGCGGGGGTATCTTTCCCTGTAGGCAAGGTGGATTTTTTAAAGCTCTATCCCCTAACATTTGAAGAGTTCCTGCTAGCAAGCAAAAAAGACCTAGCTGCAGAAGCTCTGAACAAAAAAGACTGGGATACGCTTAAATCGCTTTCGACGATGTTCGTGGAACTTTTGCGTCAATACTATTATGTGGGCGGGATGCCTGCCGTAGTATCTGCATTCCTTGAAGGGAGCGGCCCTGCAGAAGTCCGTAAAATACAAAAGCAAATTCTTGCTGATTACGAGAATGATTTTTCGAAACACGCTCCTCCGCACGAACACGCGAGGATTAAAATGATTTGGGATTCCATTCCGCGTCAGTTGTCGAAAGAGAACAAGAAATTCCTGTACAGCGCATTGAAAAAAGGCGAACGGGCATCCAAATATGAACTAGCATTGCAATGGCTTTTAGATGCAGGGCTTGTGTACAAAATCCCGCGCATTAGCAAAGTACAAATGCCAATCCGCTTTTACGAGGAACCCTCTGTATATAAACTTTTCGTACTGGATGTTGGGCTGCTTGGAGCGCAAATGGACGTGAGTGCCGAAAAGGTGCTTATCGGGGAGAAAATCTTTTCGGAGTATAGTGGCGCCTTTGCCGAGGAATATGTCTTGACTCAGCTTATGGCAATGGAAAAATTGGTTCGTTATTATTCTACAAACGATTCCCAAGTAGAACTGGATTTTGTTGTGCAGACAAATGACCGCGTCATTCCTGTTGAAGTCAAGGCCGAAGAAAATGTTCGTTCAAAATCGCTGCGAACCTTTATAGAACGCAATAGTGATCTAATGGGGCTCCGCTTTTCGATGAAACCCTACATAAACCAGCAATGGATGGAGAATGTCCCGCTATTTGCCGTGCAGGGATATTTTAAGGATAATTAGGAATATTGCAAAAACTCCCCGAGCGCTAGAGCCGGGGAGTGGGTTTACTTGGTCGTTTAGAAGACTCTGTTACAGCAACGGGTTAATCGTCGCTGAATTCCATATAACAGTCGCAATCGTCGTAATTGTTTTCGACAAGATGGAAGAAGTATTCCATTTCATTTACCGCATTCTGTGTAGGCCAGGTTGCATAACGACTTTCGAATTTTTCGCTGTCAAACTTTATATCGGACAGGGCGTCCGCAAAAGAGACCTCCGTAAGGGGGCGGCTGTAGGTGTATTCTTCGCTCCCATTCTGGAACAGGCGGCCATCCGGCGAAACCATCAGGTAGCTTTCTGTCATTGTGTCGTTGTCTTCGACGAAAATGACTTGCTGTGGTTCGCCTGACTTTTCGATGTCCTCGCAAGCAATAAATGCAGCTAGCAAATCCTTGTGCGGCTTCGGCGCATTTGCTTGCATTAAATTCTCGTTAAAGTTGTTCCTAAGGAACGCGTAGAACTGGTAATCGCTGATTCCAGGATTTCCGTTGAACGGTCTTTGTCGCAAAATTTTCCATTTGTCGATATGGAGTTCCGCAAAGCGTTCGACAAGGACCTCGTTAAAGTTATGCTTGCTCACAACGGTATTCAGATTGATTTTAATATCGGGATTTACTTTGCGGAGGTCCTCAATCTTTTGGCGCAAAGCGTCGAAACAAATGGTCTTGCCGCCGCATTCCCGTCCAATCTTCATGTTGGTCTCGTGATCCAACGAATCGATAGAAATGCCGACTTGCGAAATCAGGTGCGCGAAGGGGCGGATATTTTCGAGATGGCTGCCGTTGGTGATGATGGAGATTTCCATCTCATTATTGTACGCAGCTTCCACAACATTCCACAGGCGTTCAGGGGACATAATCGGCTCGCCACCGACGATGTTCAGGCGGATTCTAAAAATACCCTGACTGCGAAAATGTTGACTAATGTTAGAAAGTACCTTCTGCACATTGTCAGGATTGCTCCAAATTTCGACGGGCTTGTTCCACTTGGCAAAGCAGAATTCGCAATGGTAATTGCATGCTTCGGTGATATGCCAATTGATGACGACGAATTTTTTGATATTCATAAATTTTCCTCGCAGGATTGTGGTGAGTGGTTAGGCGATGATGACGCCGGTTTGGATGAGATAAGCGCGGATGTAGCGGTTGTAATCGCGTCGGAAGTTCGCAAAGGCGCGCGGGTCACTCGGCGTGCACGGGACAATAAAGAACTTGGTCGCCCCATCGGCAATGTGTCGCAGAATGGGGTGTTTTGCGTGCCGAGCCAAGGCCCATCGGCCGCTTTTCAGCATTGCGTTGCACATTTCGTTGATTTTGGAGTCATTTGATAGGTTTGACATAGGTTTCAGTCCTTTTTTGAGGGTGAATGGGACGACGTTTACGTCCTTCAATCAAAGATTTAGATAATGATGTGGTGACAACTGGTGACATTTTGATTATGCGTGATTAGGCTTTTTTTATATTTCTTGGTATGGCTAAAGACGAAAAAAAAGATCAATCCCTATGGGAATCATTAAAAACAAGTGCTCTTTGCGTAATGTTTGGTGCAATGGGTGGGGGCCTTGTTATGTATCATGTAGAAGATGTTGAATCTGACCAATATATGCGAGTTTTACAGCGTGAGCTCAATAATGCCCATCGATATTTTGAACCTACGCGAGATTCATTATCCCAAAAAGTCTTTTTCTATAAATTTCATCGTGATTCCTTAAAATCACTCTTGGAGCATACTCGTGATTCTCTTTATATGTATGTTCAATGGGTGGAACAGAATCAACCGAAACTAGAAAAAGGGGAAAGCGACATTCAGGAATGCAACGAAATTAACTCCACTCTTGAATCACAATTACGTTCTATTCAAGATTCCCTATTTTCGTGCCGTCGGGTTAATGATAATAGTCAAGAAAAAATTGAACGACACGAATTAGCTATAAACGAATGCGAAGAAAAAAACGAAACCATTTCGCTAGCGCTTGATTCTGTACAGAATTCTTTGGACATTGAACAAAAAGAAGTCCGAATTCGAGACAATCAACTGGATAGTATAGAAACGATTTTGAATAAACATAAAAATCGTTATATTATGGAAACGGAATTCGCATTACTAACAACATGCATATATGGTCATGGGAATAGTATGACAAGAGCTCAGTATGATCGTCAAAAGAAGTGTTGCATAGAGTATATTCGCAAAATACAGAAGAAATACCCAACTGACAAGGATTTGGAAAAAATACAAGATGATTTTGAAATAAGAAATGAATGTAGCTCATCTTATTACAATGATGATTACTTCTAGGATGGTTTACGATGGAATTAAGTCCAAAACAACTTTTAAAAGAGATTGATACAATTGTAAATGAGGGTGATTTTGCAAGTAAAGTCCGAGAATATCATTCTAGTCAATGTAGTAAGGGACTGTGCGACGACGAATCTGTTGATGAAGCGAAACGATACATAAGCAGGTTTAAAAAGAATAAAGAACGTCTTGCGAAAAGCGACTCAAGTAAAAGCAAACCCTATCGTGAACTGCTTGATTTTTACAAATTTTTAAAAGGTGAAGAAAAAATAGACGTTTTAAGTTTTTCAACAGACCTTCCTGACAATTTGGCAAAAATCATAGTTAAAGCCTCAAAAAAAATATTTGAGGGAAACAATTAACGATTTCCGCCAATGTTTTATTATATCCAAGAACATCCCGCTTCTTGTTTCTCACACTCAGTATTGCTAAAACGACCATTTTTTATGTCGTTTTAGCAATAAAATGAATAAAAAGTGCTAAAACGGTGTATTTTTTAGTTGTTTTAGCGCTTTTTTAGCAAAAAAATAGCTATTTCAACCATTAGCGGCTCATGGCGCAGTTATAGGTTACAATGATTGCTAGCGAAGGCCTCCAAGGAAACAACAAATTACTAATGAAACCGTAGGATTACTAACTTTACCCCATGTTCATTTTCCTGTTCATTCTAGTCGCTGGCCTTGTCCTGATTTATGCCAACGTGAGTCCTGTGGCTTCCGGCAAAAAGGGCAAGTTGATTGCCCTCGGGGTACTTGTTTCCATATTTCTAGGCATGTTTTTCCGCGACACGCTGGTTGGCTGTGCTGTCGTGGCCTTCACTTCGGTATGGCTTTGCCAGGCCCTTCTTTTATACATCCCGTGGGATTTGTTCAGACTGGGCCGCCGTGTGGTTCTGTGCCAGGCGATGTCGACACGTGTCCTGATGCTAGCCAGCCGTATTTTGCTCGCGGTGACGATTTTGTTGACCGTTGGGCTGTTTGTCTATGGAGTTCCCCACAATTCCCACTACGTATTGCACGAGACAACGATAAAGTTGCCGGAATACGCCAATGTACAACAGCCCCAAGCCGAAGCCGACACGGTTCAACTTGACAGTGTGCAACAAGCCCTGCCCAAAAGTTTTACGGCGGTATTTTTCAGCGATGTCCACGTGGACCCGCTTTTTAGACGCATCAAACTGGAACGCATGATTGCTAGCGTGGATTCCATCGCACCGGACTACCTGCTTTTCGGGGGAGACCTAGCCGATGTTTCCACGATGCAGCTGGACGAATGGGGTTATGACTCCCTGTTCAGGCAACTCGCCTCCAAGGCGAAAGTGGCCGCCGTGGCGATCAACGGAAATCACGAATCCATGCAGGAGAGGGGCGGTTCCGATCCTGATGCCTGGATGCGAAAGGTGGGTTTTGTGGTGCTGGACGATTCCAGCGCCTGTATCGGACAGGCCTGCTTTACGGGGCGTACCGACTTTCAGGTGGCCAGCCGTCGCGGGATAGAGCGTGTTCCCCTGGCAAGTCTTGCTCCTAATGATAGCGTTCGTCCCTGGATTCTGATGGACCACCAGCCCAAGGGAATCGAGCCGGAATATTCCGGACGCTTGCCGGACTTTGCCCTTTCGGGACACACTCACGACGGACAGTTTTTTCCAGGAACTATCGTCATCAACTTCGTATGGCGTATTGCCTTCGGTGAAGGCATGCTAGACGGTGTCCGCTGGCTGGTGAGCGCCGGTGTGGACTGCTGGGGGCCACCTGTACGTGCGGGCAGCGATGCCGACATGTGGGTAATCCGCTTCACGTTTGCCGAATAGGATAAAATAGCAAGGTTGTTTGAAAAATGGGAGTTTTTTTCCCATTTGTTCGTTTACAGCGTTTTTTTTTGAAATTTTCTGTTCAAACGCAAGAAAAAAGCCTCGCAAACCCTCCAAAAATGAGGTATTTTTCAAGACATAGGGGATAGAATTAAACACACGAGGTTCATTATGAAAATGATTCCAGTAATGACGATGGCATTGGTAGGTTTCTTTGCGGCCACCTCTTTTGCCCAAGATGAAGCCGCTTCTGCTGCTGAAAATGCCGCTGTGCAGGAGGCGTCTGGTGACGAGTCCGCAAGCAAGGTCGAAAAGCAGGACCCCAGGGCCGACCGCGCCAAGGAACGCTTTGAGCGCAAGGACGCCAAAAAAGAAGAAATTGCCAAGCACAAGGCCGAAATGAAGGCTCTGAAAGAAGAACGGGCTGCTGCTCGAGCCGAGCGTAAAGAAGCAAAACAGGCCGAAAAGGAGGCCAAAAAGGCCGAAAAGGAAGCCATGAAGGCAGAAAAAGAAATCAGCAAGGCCGAGCGCAAAGAGGCCAAGGTTGCAGAAAAGGCTGAACGTAAAGAAGCCAAGCAGGCCGAAAAGGAAGCCCGTAAAGATCAAAAGGGCAAAGGCCGCCACAAGTAATTCTTTGCGAGCATTTTAGTTATGTAAAAGGGCGCCACATGCGTCCTTTTTAAATATTCCACCTGATTCCGGCCTTCAATTTGGACAGGAGGCTCCATTTAGGATAGCCGATGCTGTATTCCGATGAGTTGAGGTAATGTCGGTAAAGTTGCTCGAGCCCGATAAAGGTTCCGAACATACCCGGTTTCCATGAGATGTTGAATGCCCAGGAACCGCTGAATTTTTGAACGCCGTCATAGGTTGTGGCGGGTGCGTCAATCACAAATCCGTAGAACAGGTTCAACTTTGTCTCGACGGAAATGCCTGTTTTAAACTTATACGAAACAGATGGCCTTAAAGAAGGCCCGAGCCATTTTAGAATATACAGGGAACTGAGCGAGTCAGATTCATACCTTGCTCCTGCGTAGATGGTGCTGTTCCATCCGTATTTGGCAAAGCGGTACCACGTGCCGTAGAATGATACCGATGTTGGGCCGTCGAAATTTTTGTAGGCGCTAGTGGCGAGACCGAATTTTTGCTTGCCGCTTTGTGCAAGGTATTTTTCGGCCCAGATATAAAAGTCGGGATTCCATTCTTCATTTTCTGAAAAGTTTATACTTGCACCGATATCCAGAATCAGGGCGTTTCCGATGAGACTGTAGCCGATGCCGACCGAAGTTTCCCAGGAGTTTGTATCCAGGGAGGGCATGTTGTCCTTGTCGATAAACCAATCTCCCGATACATTCAATTCTAACGCGTGACTCCAGTTTTGGGATTCGTATTCTACAGATGCGTTTATTGATGCGGCGGCTGCGCCTCCTGTTTCGGCGTCAGAGGTTCCTTTTTTCTTATAGTGCAGACCACTGTAATTGATGGTGCCATAAGTGTGAAACGCCCAGGGATTTTGGGCGGAATCGTCTGCGGAGTATTCGTCGTATTCCTTCAAGACACTTTGATAATCATCGATAATCTCTTGAATTTCTGCTGTGTATGGTCCTGATACTGCCACTGCTGAATCAAACAAGTCCAGCGCGTGGGGAATATCGCCAGCCTCTTCGGCCTTGAGTGCACGATAATAAAGTTCCTCCTGTGATTCAGCAAGTGCGTTGGCTGCCCAGAGCAGAGAAACTATTATCAAAAGCCTTTTCATTTGCTTGAAATATGCGGGTTTATACCTTGTAACCGTATTTTCTCAGTTTCTCCACATAGGCTGGGTCGGCCAGTCGGGCCTTGGATTCGGCCATATATTTTTCATTGTCCTTGGACTGGAATCCCATCGTGATTCGTATAAACATAGAGAAGCAGGCAAGTGAACCTAGCACGGATGCGGCAGCAATCACAAGGACCTTTATCGAATAGTAGCCGTTCATATACTGATAAAGGGCCAGTCCGCCATCGACCAGAGCCAATAGAAGGAGGAACAAGGCACCCTTCATGTAAAATTTGGGGTTGTTGCTTCGGGGGTCAAAACCGTCAATGGCCACCTCGAGGAATCGCCGTTCCAGGTATTCACTGCGGCATGCCTTGCACTGCCGAATAGGGCTGTCGTACATCCATGCATTGCAGGTTTCACGGTTCTTGGTTTTGCATTCGGGGCAGGTCCATTCGACAACACTTATTGTCATACAAAGTCCTTTATTATAGAAAAAAAGATAAAAATAAAGGAGAAATTTGACATTTTGTGCCATAATGACGATACTATATTTACGGGCGGGGCAAAGAACGCCCCTTAACGGGAAAAGAGAAGGAAAAATGAATTTTTTACATACTGCGGACTTGCATATCGGGAAAAGCATATGCGAACATTCGATGCTCGACGAACAGAGGCATATCCTGGCGAGCATCCTGGAGGCGGTTAGGGGAGAAAAGCCCGATGCGCTCCTGATAGCGGGGGATGTTTATGACAAGTCGGTGCCCAGCGCCGAGGCGGTTGCCGTTCTGGACGACTTTTTGGTGCGGCTATCCGAGACTGGCACAAAGGTGTTTGTGTTGAGTGGAAACCACGATTCGGCGGAGCGCATAGCCTTTGGCGGCCGCCTCATGGAAGATCGGGGCGTGCACATGTCACCGGTTTATAGTGGCGAGTTTGCTCCCGTGACCTTGCAAGATGAATTTGGCGAGGTGGATGTGTGGATGCTCCCCTTTGTGCGTCCTGCGACGGTACGCGCCTGCCTGGGCAGCGACGAAGAGCGGGACCAGGTGACGGATTACACCTCTGCCATGCGTATGGCGATTGCCCAGATGCATTTTACGCCTGGGCGTCGCAACGTGCTTCTGGCACACCAGTTTGTGACTGGTGCCGAACGGAGCGATTCAGAGGAAAACGTGGGAGGCCTCGACAACGTGGATGCCTCTGTTTTCGATGGCTTTGACTATGTAGCCCTCGGGCATATTCACAAACCCCAGAATGTGGCGAAAGATGCGGCTGGAAACGCCCGCGTGCGCTACAGCGGAACGCCTCTCAAATATTCTTTGTCGGAGGCGGGCCACAAGAAATCTTTGACGGTGGTGGAACTTGCGGGAAAATCTGCAGAAGGGCTTGCCGGGATAGAAGTTCGAGAGGTTCCGCTGACGCCCAAGCATGATGTTCGCGAAATCAAAGGAACGTTTGCAGAGCTTGTTTCGCCGGAATTTCAGCGGAGGCAGTTGGCCGAAGGCCTTGAACTTGATGATTTTGTTTATGTAAAACTCACGGACGAAAATGACGTGCCTGATGCGGTCTTGAAATTGCGCGGAATATACCCGAACTTGATGATGCTGGATTATGACAACGAACGCACCCGCAATCAGCATGTTACGGTAGGCGACGGAAAGGTGGAGCAGAAGACTCCGATGGAACTTTTCGGGGAATTCTTTAGCGACATGACCAAGCGCGAATTGAACGAAGAGGAAAGTGAGTTCGTGCAGGACATCATTGATGGCATTTGGGAGGAAAAATGAGACCGACTAAGCTTGTAATTTCTGCTTTTGGCCCTTATGCGGATCGAACGGTCATTGATTTGGACAAACTCGGAGCAAATGGGCTCTACCTGATTTCGGGCGATACAGGAGCCGGTAAGACGACCCTTTTTGACGCCATTACCTATGCCCTGTTTGGCCGTGCCAGCGGTGAAAGCCGCGATGACGCAAAGCTGTTCCGTTGTCTGAATGCAAAACCCGAAACTCCAACACTTGTGGACTTGACCTTTGTCTATGCAGGCAGGGAATATCGTGTGGTGCGCAATCCCGAATACGAACGCCCCAAGGCTCGTGGTGAAGGCTTTACAAAGGCGCCTGCATCCGTCACGTTCTATTACCCTGATGCAAGTGGTAAACAAGGGCCAACGAGCCGTTCCGTGAGCAAGGAAAAGGAAGTTGCCGCCGTAGTGCAAGGAATCATCGGGATTGACCGCGACCAGTTTACGAAAATCGCCATGATTGCCCAGGGCGACTTTATGAAGGTGCTGCTTTCGTCCACCGACGAACGCAAGAAAATTTTCCGCAGGATTTTCAAGACGGACAAATTCAACAACTTGCAGGAGGAACTCAAGAAACGGGCTACTGAAATAGAAAAGCTTTGCAGCGGGAGCGAATCGGCTGCAAACACCCTGGTTGCGCAAATACAATGTTCCGGCACATCTGCCAATGCGGCAGAACTGGAACGCCAAAAAAATCTGGCGGAAAAGAAACAG
Organism: Fibrobacter sp.; assembly: GCA_016295375.1. Lineage (GTDB taxonomy): Bacteria > Fibrobacterota > Fibrobacteria > Fibrobacterales > Fibrobacteraceae > Fibrobacter. The sequence goes on from JAEDLI010000015.1 coordinate 16,590, forward strand.
GTATCGGATTGGCAGGGCGTTTGTGACTTGGTGCAGGCTCTTCTTGCTGAAGATGACGAATCGTCGCAAAAGTTGAAGGCTGAAGCTGATGAAAGTAGCAAGCGTCTTGCCGATATGGACAAGGAGCTTGGTCGTGCCCAGAATGTGGAAAAAACTCGTGAGTCATTTAAAAAGGCGTCAGGTAATCTTGAAACCCTTTTGCCGAAGCTGGAACCGTTGAAGATCGCAAAAACTGCTGCCGAAGGCAAACAGCCGGAACGGGACCAATTGCAGGAACAGATTACGACTCTCAGGAATTCACTTCCGGAATACGACAAGCTGGAATCGTATCGCTCCGACGCAGGGAAGAAAGAAATTGAGTGTAAAAATCTTAAGGGATTGCTCCAGAAGAACCACGAAGACTCTGATTCGCTCAAGGCGAATATCGAACTTCTTGAAAAAGATTTCAAAGACCTTGGTGATGCAGGCGCAAAGAAGCAGGAATTGCTGGCTCAGCTCGAAAAGCTTTCGGCAAGACAGGAGGACTTGCAGAAGGTGGGCAAGAATGTCAAGGAATTGTCCACGCTAGGCGAAGCGTTTGAAAGTGCGAAGAAGGCATATGTCGATGCCGATAAAGCCTATCAAGAAAAGCAGGCTGAGTACGAGGCGAAAAATCGTGCCTTCTTGAATGAGCAGGCGGGAATTATGGCCGATGCGTTGGTGGATAATGAGCCCTGTCCGGTATGCGGTTCTACGCACCATCCCCATAAGGCGTGCAAGTCCGTAGATGCTCCCAGTCAGGCGGAACTGGAACAGCTCAAGAAGGCCTTGTCGGGGCTGGAATCTGACCGTAGCGATAAGAGTGGCCTTGCATCGCAGGCAAAGGGAAAATTCGAAGAAAAACAGGTTGCCGTGCTGGCGCTTGTGCAGGAGCTTTTCGGCGAGTGCAGCCTGGAAGACGCCCGGGAACGGGGTAATGGGGAATATGCCGAAAACCGCAAAAAGATGGATGGGCTGACATGCGCAAAATCTGAGGAGGAAAAACGGGAAAAACGCAAGGCCTTCCTGGAAAAAAAGATTCCCGAAAAGCGAACTGAACTTGAAAAATTGCAGGCCGCGGCAATTGGACTGGAAAAGCAAATTTCGGGCCTAAGCGCCGAAGTGGAGTCTTCCAAGAAGGCGGCTGAAGACCTTTCAAAAAAGCTGCCCTTTGAAAACAAGACGGAAGCCGAAAAGCAGATTCGCGAAATCCAGGCAAAGCTTGATGAATCCAAGCGCGAACTGGAGAAGGCTACTGCCGCATTTACTGAATGCGAAAAGCAAGTGAACGAACTGAAGGCAAGCAAGTCAACGCTTGCATCTCAGCTGGAAGGCGCTCCGGAATACGACCTTGCGGCCCTGCAGGCAAGCCGTGAACAGGCCGCCGCAGCGCACAATGCGCTTGCGCATTCGCAGAACGAAGTTTCTGCCCGTCTTGCCCAGAACCGGAATGTACTTGAACAGATTGGCAAGACGGTGGATGCGCTGGGCGAGCAGCTCCGCAGACGCGGCTGGATCAAGAATCTGTCCGATACCGCCAACGGGGGGCTTTCAGGTCAGGGCAAGGTGATGCTGGAGACCTACGTGCAGGCGTCTTACTTTGACCGCATTGTGAACCGTGCCAACATCCGTTTTCGCATACTTTCCAACGGCCAGTACGAACTGGTTCGCCGTATTGAAGCGGTCAATAACAGGAGTCAGAGTGGTCTTGACTTGAACGTGCTGGACCATTCCAGCGGCAGGCAACGCGATGTAAAGACGTTGAGCGGTGGCGAAAGTTTCTTGGCGTCCCTTTCCCTTGCCTTGGGCCTTGCCGACGAGGTGCAAAGTTCTGCAGGCGGAATCCAGCTGGATACCATGTTCGTGGACGAAGGTTTCGGTTCTCTTGACGATGAAAGCCTGAAACTTGCCATCAATACCCTGCAGGGCCTTGCCGGCGAAAACCGCCTGGTGGGCATTATCAGCCACGTGAACGAACTGGAACACAAGATTGACAAGATTGTCCGGGTGAAAAAGGACGAAAACAAAATCAGTCGGGTGACGATAGAAGTGTAATTGGGGTAGGCGCTTCGGCACTTATCTTTTCAGGCACTTTTCGTAGGCCTGGACTTGCCGCTCGATAATGCCGTCCCAGGTGAAGCATTCGGCGATGCGCTTCTGGGCGCCGGCGAGTAAGTCCCTTACGAGGCCGGCGTCCGAGGAGAGCTTCTTGAAGGCGCTGGCGAGGGCTTCCGGGGACTTTTCAGGGACCAGGATTCCCGAGACGCCGTCAACGACTACGTCCGGAATTCCTCCGACGTTGCTGGCGACTACGGGGAGGCCAAGCTCCATCGCTTCGATGAGCACTACGCCCAGGCCTTCGGTATCGCCCTTGCTATCGACGATGGCGGGGAGCGTAAAGACGTTGGCGGTCCTGTATTCGTTGGCAAGTTCCTCCGGCGAAAGCTTGCCCGTAAAGATGATTTCGGCAGATTCCGGTGGCATGCTGGCGGCTTGTTTCTTCAGTTCTTCCGTCAGGTCTCCCACGCCCACGAGGCGGATTTCGAACTGGTCCCTGGGCAGGTACTTGGCGGCTTCGATGAGGTAGCAGATGCCCTTTCGCTCGATGTGCCGCCCTACGAACAGGATTTTGAACTTGCCGTTTATGGCGTGAGGTTCGGGGGTTTTAGGGGAGTCTCCCCTAGGTGAGGGGGTAGCGGAAGCCGAGGCTGGAGCGAGGGGGAGGCTTCCCCCTTCCACTGCCTCTCGCCTCTCGTCTTTCGTCTTTCGTCTTTCGTCTAGGGTAGTCCCGTACGGACTCCATTCCACATTGACGTTTCGGATGGCCTTGATCTTGCCGGCGGTGAAGCTGGAGTTGGCGAACACGGCCTGGGCTTGCCCGATGGCGAATTTCAGGAGGGGCTTCACCCATTTCTTTTTGCGGATGAGCAAAAGTTCAGCCCCGTGAAAATTCAGCACCAGCGGAATTTTGAACAACTTAGCAGCTCCGAGGGCGATGTAGGCGTGGGGGAATGGCCAGTGGGCGTGGATGATGTCAGGGCGCCACTTGCGGCAGATGGCAAGGCACTTGAAAAATCCGCTGATGATGTAGGGGATGGCGAGGAGTTGCAGCCAGGGCTTGCTTGCCATCTTGGAGGGTGCGCCTTCTTCGTGGGTGAGCATCTCCAGGTTCGCAGGGGCATAGCGGAAACGGTTCACCGGCACACCGTCGATTTCGTGGGATTTTAGCCCTTTGTAGGCGGGGGCTAGAACCTGCACCTGTAGGCCTGCCTTTTTCAGGTGGGCGATGGAGGTGCGCAGCCAGGGGACTTCGGCGTCTTCGTGGAACCGCGGATAGACGGAGCCAATGACCAGGACTTTCATCTTAGGTTCCCGTCTTGGCGGCTTCGCTTTCGTCCTGGATGCAGGCGGGGTAAACGATGGGGCGCACGGCGTTGGGCAGAATCAGGGAGATGGCGCTGAATTCGCGCCTCTGGGCAATCTGCTCGATACGGCCACGGACGCGGTTCCAGCCTTCCAGCTTGGAGTCCAGCAGCAGCATGCCCAGACCGGAGTTGTTCTCCAGGAACCCGATGATGTCGCTTCCGCGGCTGTTCTTGGTCAGGGATTCCAGGAACACTTCCCAGAAGATTTCGTTCTGCTCGTCGGTCTTGAGCATTTCTTTGATGGTCTTGAAGTCAAATTCGAGGTAAACGAAGGAACTCTTATCCTCGTCGCTGCGGATAATTTCTTCTTGACAGCGCCTTTCGAATATTTCCGCGGTGTAGATGGAAATATTAAAACGGCATTTTCGAATAATTTCGAAGAGGGTTTCCTTCATCATCGCCCATAATTTAGTCTATTTTTAGGGCATGCAAAGATTGTTGAAGTTGAAAAAAGTGCTGAAGGCAAGCGATTTGTCGTCGCTGGCCGAAAATTTCAGGGCCATCAAGGCGTCTGTGGCGAAATTGCGCAACCTGACCGCCGAAGAGGTTACCACCCTGAAAAAAAACGGCAACCATTGCGAGGACTGGAACCGTGTGCTGGTGGAGCCCAATTTTGACCCCGCCCGCGTGCAGCGCTCCGTGTTCATGGGCGATGTCCGCCTGCCCGCTTTTTACGGCACTCTTCTTTTGCCCGGCGACGTTTCGTTCCCTACGGGAATTTACGACAGCCTGGTCCACAACTGCATCGTGGAAAACGCCCTGGTCTATAAGGTTTCCATGCTCTCTAACGTGCTGGTGCGGAGCAGCGCCGTGGTCCACAACGTGGGGACTTTGGTCAGCAGCGGCAAGATCAACTTCATGATCGGTTCTACCATGTCGGTGGGTAACGAGATGGGCGGTCGGGAACTTTTCGTGTTCCCGGACATTACCATGGACCTGGTGGAGGCGCAACTTTTCCACAAGGCGGAATCCGACGTGCAGCAGTCCTTCGAGGAACAGCTGAAAAATTTCCGCGAAGAAATTTCGCTCCCCTTTGGCGTGGTGGGCAAGGGCGCGGTGGTGAGTAACACCAATATTGTGCGCAACAGCTGGATCGGGGCCCATGCCCGCGTAGAAGGGGCGGCCAAGATCCGCAATACCATCATCCTCAGCTCCCTGGAAGAATCCACCCACATTTACGATTCCGTGATTATTGAGAATTCTGACCTGCAGATGGGCGTGAAGGTCCATACCGGCGCGGAGGTTCAGCGTTCTGTGCTGATGAGCCGGTCGAAGGTAGGCTGCAAGGCTATCGTGAAGTCTTCTATTGTGGCGCCCTGCTGCCATATCGAAGAGGGCGAGGTGAACAGCTCTTATATGGGCCCCTTGACCCAGATGCACCACCATTCCCTGCTGATTGCGGCCCTGTGGCCCGATGGTTGCGGAAACCTGGGCTATGGCGCCAACGTAGGGAGCAACCACACGGGACGCATGCCCGACCAGGAAATTATGCCCGGCCAGGGAATGTTCTTTGGCCTTGGAGTGAACGTGAAGTTCCCCGCCAACTACAGGGAATCGCCCTTTACCCTGATTGCAAGCGGTGTGACCACCATGCCCCAGAGGGTCAAGTTCCCCTTCTCCCTGGTCCGCTCCGGTGACCCGCAGCTGATGGGAGTGCCTGCCCGCCTGAACGAGATTTTGCCCGCCTGGAATTATGCCCGGAACGCCTATGCCCTGGACCGCAACATCTACAAGTATGCCCAGCGGGGCAAGGGCGCTGTGCCCAATTCCTACTTTAGCCTTTACGGGGCGGAAACGGTTCACTATGCGTTTGACGCATACTGCCGCTTGCAGGTGAACCAGGTTCAAGACGTTTATACCAAGGAACACATCGACGGCCTGGGCGAAAACTTCTTGCGGGAACGGGTCCGCCAGAAGGCCCTGAAGACCTACGGGGAATACTTGGAACGCTACGTGCTGGACCAGATGATAGCCCTGGTGGAAAACGACGCCTCCCTGGCGCTGCAGCCCCCGCGGGAACTCCGTCGCCTGCTTTCGGGCGACCTGAACCGGGAAATTTCGCGGGTGGTGCCTATGCCTGCCACCTTTGATGAACTGGTCAAGCGCTACCGCACTCTGGAAAAGGAATGGTTCGACGGCGTGGCCCACGGGCTTGACAAGGACATTGCCCGCGGCAAGGAAATCTTCGACGATTACGAGAGCGCTCATCCCATCGACAAGAATTTTGCCGAATGGGAGAAGAACCGCTTCGAGGAATCCGTGAAGCGCCTGAGCGCCGTGCTGAAAAACCTGGGCTAGCTCCCGATGGATTATCCTGTGCTTTTGTTTGCGTTGCTTGCGCTGGAGATTGCGGCGCGGTCTGTGCTTGAAATTCGCGAGAGGCGCGTAACCCAGTTGCGTGGCGGTGTGCTTGCGCTTTTGCGCCTGATTCCTTTATTGAACGACATAGTGCCCCTGCCCGAAAGTAGGCGGGAGGTACCCGAAGACCGTTTTGTGGAAGAGCACGAAAAGGCCCATCGTGAATTGAAGCACGGAATTCTGCGGAACCTGCTGAAGGTAATCCTGCTGTGCCTTGCGGTAGGATTCCTGCTGTTTTTGGTGGTGCGTCTTGGACTACCCTGGTGGCAGTCCGTGCTGTGGCTCCACCTGGCGGCGATTCCCTTCAAGCTGTTTTTCCACTGGTCCTGCTGGGGTCAGGAATTTGAGGCTGACGAACGCGCCTACAAAAAGCTTGGCAAGAAAGTGGCCAAAGACGCCATGCGCGAACTTGTCGCAAGAGAGATTCCCTACACTCCCCTGTTTGCGCTTTTCTATCGGGAACACCCTACGGCAGCTCTCCGCAGTCAAAGGCTGCTGAACAAGTAGGTTTTACACCGGTGAGTGTTCCCGCCCTAAAGCGAGAATCATCCCGTTCACCACAAAAGCAGTAATCATCAAGATGTCGCCGGTATGGCCGCCCAAGGGCCCCGGCAATGCGGGGCAGAGTTTTCCGGCCAGGGCGAGGACGCCTCCTGCTACGATTGCTACCGCCACGAATTTTGGCTTTGCCTTGAGACCCAAGAGCCCCCACAAGATGGGAACGGTAAACGCTCCCGCATAAACGGCAAGAGCGAGCAGCAGTGTCCCGATGATGTCGGTAAATACCAGCGCCAGCAGGAGTGCTACGATTCCGTTCAACAGAATGACGACGCGGGCTTTTGTAAGCGGCGTCATCCTCGCGTTCTTCATTGTCATTCCCGCGCAGGCGGGGATCTCCTTTTCGTTGCTTGCATCAAACAATCTGCATATAATAACCGAGCTGCTTAACAGCGTTGTATCGGCGCTGCTCAGCACGACGCTCAGTAATGCAAGCGCAATCAGGGGTATCAAGGGTTGCGGCAGAACCGCGTTGGCGATGGCGGTAATGCGGGCCCCCTGCACATCGCCGAGGCCCACGCCATAAACCGCCAGGAACCCGATGACAAAGGCCACGGGCACAAGGATTGCCGCCGCCGTGAAGATGGCCTTTTTCGCCGTGGCCGTATCCTTGGCGCAGAACATGCGGCTGAAAATGTCGGGCCCTGCCGTATAGGTGGTGCCGTAGGTGAGTATCAGCAGGAACAGGTCGAGGGGAGAAAAGTTCGTGTTGAAGGGGAAGGCGGGGGCACCCTGTAGGATTGCAGAAAGCGACGGCGCGGCATTTGCAGGATTTCCGCCGAAAAGGGCGAACCCTGCCAGAACCACAAGCCCGAGGACAATCAGGCAGGCCTGCAGAAAGTCCGTCCGCAAAATGGAAAGCTGGCCCCCTGCAAGGGTGTATCCCGTAAAGACCGTCGCGGCCACAATCGCCGCCGCGGTATAGCTGAGAGCCGTGAAAGTCATCAGGAGTTTTGCCGCCGCAATGATTTGGGCGGCAACAATGCCGGTCCACGCGACCGGTATCACCAAGGATGCTACCAGTCGCGGGCCCTTGCCGTATAGCGATTCCACCAGGTCGGGGAGGGCGTATTTCCCGTGTTGGTAGGCGCGGCCTGCAAAGGGAATCAGGGCCAATAGCCCGAGGGCCCCCACAAGCATGAACCAGGTGGCGGCCCCACCCAGCCTGGCGCCGGAATCAATGGCTCCAATCACAGCCGACCCGCCTAGAATGGTCGCCACAAGGCTCCCTGCAACAGCTTTAGCCGAAGCTCCCTTGCGCGCCACGAAAAAGTCGGGAATGTCTTTCACGTGCCGCGCACTTCGGGCGGCAATAAAGATCAAAAAAATGAGGTAGACAATAAGAGCAATATTCATATTGGACGACGTGGCAAACTGTTGCTACGTGGTGTCGCCAAAGATAGAAATTGCTAGAACTTCCTGCTGGCGATGAACATGATCATCCGCAAGTCCCATTCGCTATCGACCTGCTTTTGCAGCAGTTCTTCCGTGGTGGGGTAACGGCGATTTTCGAACACGCGGTTCCTTGAAACGACGGCCATCAACATGCCGTTCCATTTTTCGCTAATCTTGACCGATGCCATGGGAGTAAGGCTTACGGTCTTGAATCCGGGATTGTAATCCTTGTAGGTGTCGTCAAAGTCGTAGGCGTGCTTGAAGGCGCTTACGGTGGCGGAGAACATGAACATGGGCACCCGCTCAAAGGGCAGCATGTAGATGAGGGTGCCGCCGTACTTGTACCTGAAACCGTTCACCATGTCCTGGCCCCCGGCCTTCCAGACCTGTTTGTCTTCGGCGCCGGTGTAGCCGGAGTAGGTGTATTCGGCCGTGCCTTTCAAGATAATCTTGGTCCAGTCGGACTTGGGCAAAAAAGCAAGCAGGGGGAGGGTCAGTGCACCGTGGTAGTTGATGCCGTAAAGGTATTCGGTAAACGTCACGTCTTGACGGTAATCCCTTTTTTCAGGGTCGTAAACGCCCATGAAGGTTGCGGTCTCGCCGTAGTTGATAGCGGTCCCGCCCAAGCCCTGGACGCCAAGCTCTAGCAGGTGAATCAGTTCCAGGCTGACTCCTGCGCGGAGGTTGATTCCTTCGAATCCGAGATTCCCTCCAGAAGACCCCTTCAGGGTAAGGAGGGGTCCCATATTTTTCTGGATGTTGAAATTGAGGGCCCACGCAGGCACAGAAAAGGCAATGAAGGGCCAGTTGTGCAGCGTCTTGGAATTCCTGAGGGAATTGTGGGGGAGCACCAGCGTGATAATGGAGAAGGTATTCTCGAAGGCGCTTGTGACTCCAGACGCGTCTGGTTTTGCGGCTGGCTTTTCCGATGTGGTAGCTGCCGAATCGGGCTGTGCCACCGTCGTAGAATCTGAACCTTGCGCGTTTGCATAGAATGGCAAGAGGATTGCCAACACCAATGCCTTAAAAAAGTTGCAAGATTGCCGTTTGCACATACGCGGGTGAAAATATAGATATTTTGTTCGTTTGTTTGTGCTCCGACACGCCGTCTAGCAAGAACAAAGACCGTCTTTGGTTGGTCTTTTTCGAACGTATTTTTGTATATTCTTATGTGTAGAGGTTCGTATGTTCCGTTTTTCAGCCTTTTTTGCCCTAGTTCTTGCTTTTATATGTGCCGTGCCGGCCCTTGCCTTTGATGTCTCGGTCAAGGCCAACGTGGATAACGCCCAGGTGTTCGTGGGCGACATGTTCAATTACGAAATCCAGGTCACCGCTCCCGAAAACGCCGTCGTGGATTTGCCCAGCTTTGTCGGGAATTTGGGCAGTTTCGAAGTCAAGGAGATGAAAAACGAGAAGGTCACCAAGGGCATGCCCAAGGGTTCCGCCAAGTTCGTTTGGCAGGCGACCCTCAACACCTTCGTGAGCGGCGACTTTCTGATTGCGCCCCAGCAGGTCCAGGCCGTTGTCGGTAGCGATACGGTCAAGGTGAATACGGACCCCGTGGCGGTTAAAGTCTCCATGCGCACCACCGGCGAAGAGACGGATATTTTGGAGGCCGAAGCCCCCCTGGACGACCCCAGGCTTCCCCAGTGGCTTTTCATTCTGCTCATTGTCCTCGGCGTAATCGTGCTGGTGGTTCTCGGCTGGTTCCTCCATAAAAAGTTTGCGAAGGTGGGTGCGGCTCCCAGGCTTCCGCCCTACGAAGAGGCGGTGCTCGCTCTCAAGGAACTGCGCCAGAAGAACTATTTGGCCGAAGGCAATCAGGGCGACTACTTTATGGCTCTCGGGTTTATCGCCCGCCGTTACGTGGAACGCCGTTTCGAGGTGGACATTCTGGATGCCACCGTGGCAGAACTCAAGCAGAGAATGGCCCATGTGGCGGGGCTCCCCCAGGCCTACAAGGAATCTATGGTGACCCTTGCCGTAGAGACGGAGCCGGTGAAATTCGCCAAGATGAAGCTTGAAGGTGAACGCTGCCGTTTCTGGGACGAATGGGCCGACCGCCTGCTCGAAGACACCAAGCCCACTCCCGAAGAGGAACAGGCCAAGAAGGATGCACTGAAAGCCGCCATACGTGATGTGAAGGCGGAGCGCAAAAAGAAGAAGTAAAGATGGAATTCACTCTCGAAGAAATGCGAACCCACCTTGCCGCTCTGGAGGCAAGAATTTCAAATGCCTGCAAAATCGCAGGCCGTAGCCGTGAATCTGTCAAACTCGTTTGGGTGAGCAAGTTCCACCCCGCAGAGGCCGTAGAAAACGCCATCAGCCTGGGCGCAACCGACTTCGGCGAAAACCGGGTGCAGGAAGCGGAACTCAAGTTCTCTGCACCCCGTATGGCCCTTGACGGAAGCCGTGTCCGCTGCCATGTGATTGGTCCTGTACAAAGTAACAAGCTCAAGAAGGCCGCCATCGTTGCTGACTGCATCCACTCCATCGCAAGCATCGAAGCTGTTGAAAAGTTGGAAAAGGTCTGTGCCGCACTCCCCGGAGAGAATGGCTCGGGCAAAATCCTCGACATCCTTTTCCAGGTAAATGCCGGCGAGGAAGAGACCAAGAGCGGTCTGGACGTTCACGAAGCGGAGGCTTTCTTGAACGAAATTGAGTCCAAGGGCGCCGCCGCCTATCCCCACCTCCGTTTCCGGGGGCTCATGACCATCGGCAAGAACACCGGCGTGGCCGAAGATTCCCGGGAATGTTTCGCTTTCCTCCGTAACCTTCAGCAGAAATTCTTGGCCAATGGCGGCCTGTTTGCGAACTTTGACCAGCTTTCCATGGGCATGACCGGCGATTTGGAAGTGGCCATCGAAGAAGGTTCCACCATGATCCGCGTGGGTACCGCCCTCTTCGGCGAACGGGACTATAGTAAGCCCGTCAACGACCCTGTTTAGGCCATATTTTTCGTTCTGTCCCCTTTTTGTCTTCCCCGACTTGTTCGGGGATCTCCTTTTTTATATACATTTCCTTTGAATAACAAACAAAAGGAGAATTTATGACTGTCGGAATCGTTGTGGCCATTGTGGTGGTTGTTCTTGTTGTTGCTTTCATCGCCATGTACAATGGCCTGGTGAAACTCCGCAACAACCGCGAAAACGCCTTTGCAAACATCGATGTGCAGCTCAAGCAGCGCTATGACCTGGTGCCCCAGCTGGTGGAGACCATCAAGGGTTATGCCGCCCATGAAAAAGAAACCCTCGAAAAGGTGACTGCCGCCCGTGCCGCCGCCATGAACGCCACCACCGTCGACGAGAAACTTGCCGCCGACAAGGCCCTGTCCGGCGCTCTTGCCGGACTCCGGGTGTCTTTGGAAGCCTACCCCGAACTGAAGGCCAACCAGAACTTCTTGCAGTTGCAGAACGAACTGGCCGACATCGAGAACAAGCTCTCTGCCGCCCGCCGCTTCTTCAATTCCACCACCCGCGAACTGAACAACGCCTGCGAGGTGTTCCCGAGCAACATCGTGGCGGGCATGTTCGGCTTCAAGCGCGCCCCCATGTACGAGGCCACCGAAAACCGCGAGACCCTCAACAAGGCCCCCGAGGTGCGTTTCTGAGTTAATAGTTCGAAGTTACGCCCTAAGGGGCTAGTTACTAGAAAAGCTGGAATTAAGAATTGTTTGTGATATGGTTCTAGTAACTCAGAACTAGTAACTTGTAACTAGGCCGAAGGCCGCTTTATATGAAATACGTCGGGCTCCAGACACAGATTTGGCGGAATAACCGCAATACGGTTATCCTGCTCTGCGTGTTTCCCGTGATTCTTCTCGGGATGGTTCTCCTGGCGATTATGACCCTGGATTTTTTCGGCTGGTTCTGTTGGGACGGGGCCTGCCCGCCGGGTCCACAGGCCGCCACCTTCCACTGGCCTATCATCTGGTACTATTTCAAGGACGCCATGCCCTTCACCCTTAGCGTGACGGGGCTCTGGTTCATTATCGCCTACTGCACGAATACCGCCATCATCCGCCATATCACTCACGCAAAGCCGACGGAACGCAAGGACAACCTGCGGGTCTATAACCTGGTAGAAAACCTCTGCATCGCAGGGGGCATCGAAATGCCCCAAATCAACATCGTCGAAGACGACCAGCTGAACGCTTTTGCCAGCGGGGTAGATGTTCCGTCTTTCACAATCACGCTTACGACCGGACTTATAGACAAACTAGATGATGCGGAACTGGCCGCCGTCATCGGGCACGAACTGACCCACATCAAGAACCGTGACACCCGCCTGATGGTGGTGTGTATCGTATTTGTCGGGATTTTTGCGGCCATCCGGTCCATGGCCGTGCGGATGCTTATGGGGCTGCTCACCGGGCCCCGCCGCCGCACCACCAACCGCAGCAAAAAAAATGGCGGCGGCGGTGGCGCCATATTCGGAATCATCCTGTTCCTGGTGGCGCTTATCGTATGGAGCACCGTCGGATATTTCTTCAGCTGGCTTACTCGTATGGCCATTTCCCGCACCCGCGAATACGTGGCCGATGCCGGCGGTGCCGAACTCTGTGGAGACCCTCTGGCCCTGGCCTCTGCCCTGCAGAAAATTTCTGACAATCCGGGTCTTGACAATGTCCACCGGGGCGACGTGGCTCAACTCTACATAATACACCCCGACGAGGAATTCGACAACGACATGAAACTCTCGGGATGGGTGGCCAAGGCGAATACCATGTTCTGCACCCACCCCGATACGCCGGAACGCATCAGAATTCTGAAACAGTTCTAGGGAAAAGAGTATATTTTCATTCGGTGGAATCTACGGTATGATTTATAAAGTGATAAAATACCTGTGGATGGGTTTGGCGTTTTTGTGGTTCGTCGCCTGCAACGGCCCACGTCTTTTGCCTTGGAACTGCAGCTGAACGACTCTGCCGACTCTCGGATGGCAAAACTCTATACGCTGGATTGTGAGTTCCTTCCCGGAGAAGATTCGATAGAACTCAGTACGTTCTGTGTCGATAGCCTCAAGTTCGGCAAAAGCGATTCCCTAAGGCACCGGCCCCAAAAGAACAAGAATACCTACGAGAATTTCAATTCTCTGTACGTAAAGGACGATGGGGCTGTTCTAGAAAAGTTTGCCCGAATTCCCATAGATGACGACGACCATTTGCGTTTTACCCTGGTGGACCGCAAGAACAAGAAGAAATCTTTCGATGTAGATTTGTCCGCCTTTATCAAGATGTACGAATTCCATGGCGACACCTTTGAATTCAGGTTCCCGGACAGCACCACGTTCACTACCTTTACCCGCGATACCAATTTTGACGAGAGGAATTGTGATGTTTCAGTTACAAGCGAAATGTCGTACACATGCTATGCATATAGAGTTAAGGATTTGCCCCGTTTAGACACGGTGATTTATTGCATTGTTGAGGAGGGGGATACTTACGATGGTATTCTTCTACTTGAAGCAATAAATGCGACAGAATGGGGAATCTTTTTAGGGATTCTAGTGCATGCAAGTCGCAGCGGTTCTATTCCGGTATTAAAGAACGAGAATCTTGGCATAACGAGTATGTCAATTGCTACAAGATAGATTTAATCTCTGCACCCGAATCACTTTCCCTGAGTAACCTTTATTCTCTCCGATTGATGAATAAGACTGTTGCAGATACGTCTTCTAACTCGGACCCCGTTGTCGGCCAACGTCATTCATGGCACACCGTTACCCGCCTTGGTGAACAGGGCCCTGACAAAGAAGATGATTTCACGGTTTACACCATCTACAAGGATTAAGGGGCAACCCATGAAAAGACTTGTTTTCTTGTTGATTGCACTTTTGGTGGTGTCTTCTTATGGAGAAGAATCTGCGTCCACAAAATCCAATGAATCGGGTTCCGGTTGTCATTTTGAATCCGATGGTCGCTATGTTTGTGGGTCAGGAACTTCTTCGGGAGAAATGTCCGTCGATAACGAAAAGGACATTGGTTATATAGGGGAGGACCGCTTCTCGGGATGCGCTTTGGAACCTTGATAAAGAGCGTCTTTGCTCTTTTTGCGAACTTTGAATTGGAAAAAACAGACGGAAAGGTTTTAGGTCGCGAAGGAGACGATGACGCTCGGCTAAGATCGGTCTTGTTGGGAGGTGGGCCGGGTGTAGCTTATCTTTCCACCGGGGGCCTTAATAGTGATATAAAAAAAGAGCTTGTCATCCAGACGGGAATCCCCTATTTAGAATTCCGTTCCCGCTTGATCTGCTTCAACTGCGCAAGCCTTTCTCCAAGCGTCTTTTCTTTTCCGTAAGGCTTGGGCTGGTAAATCTCGGTACCTTCCAGCTGCTTGGGCAGATGTTCCTGTGCGGAGTATGCACCCGGGCTGTCGTGGTCGTACTGGTAGTCGACTCCGTAGCCGAGCTTTTCGCCCACCTTCGTTACCGAATTGCGGAATGCCCGCGGCACAGGGAGCGTGCCGGTCTGCTTCACGATCTGGTCGGCTTTCATGCCTGCCAACTCCAGGCTGTTGCTCTTGGGGGCAAGGGACAGGTAAACGGCTAGTTCGTCGAGGGCGATGAGTCCCTCGGGAATTCCCATAAAGTCATAGGCCTCGCGAGCGGCGGTGGCGAGCAGTAACGCGTTGGGGTCTGCAAGGCCGATATCTTCCATGCTCATGCGCATGAGTCTTCGAAGTATGAATCGCGGGTCTTCGCCGCCCTGCAGCATGCGGTGCAGCCAATAGAGGGCGGCATCAGGGTCCGAGCCGCGAACGGACTTGTGCAAGGCAGAAATTAAATTGTAATGCTCTTCGCCGCCCTTATCGTAACGCAGGGGCTTCTTGTACTGGAATTCTTCCAGGAGTTTCTCGTCGATGACCTTGCGGTCGCCGAGGTTCTTGCCTATCCATTCGATCTGGTTCAGCAAAAAGCGGGCGTCACCGTCGGACTGGGCGATGAGCTTTTCCACGACGGCGTCTTCGACTTCAACATCCTTCAGCTGAAGCCCACGCGGATGGTCGCGGAGCGCGCTAAAAATCAGCGTGCGCAGGTCGTCCTTGCTCAGTGGCGCAAACAGTATCAGCTGGCAGCGACTCAGGAGCGCGCTGTTGACCTCGAACCCTGGGTTCTCGGTGGTGGCGCCTATGAGCGTCACGGTACCATCCTCAACCGCGCCGAGCAACGCGTCTTGCTGGCCCTTGTTGAAGCGGTGGATTTCGTCGATAAAGAGGATGGTGTCCTTGAACATGCCCTTCATCTTGCGGGCATCTGCCAAGACTTCCTTGACTTCCTTGACGCCGCTGGCTACCGCCGAAAGCGCCACAAAGGCCTTCTTGGTGTGTTGGCGGATTACGTGGGCGAGGCTGGTCTTGCCGCAACCCGGCGGGCCCCAGAAAATCATGCTGGGAACGTTGTCGTTCTCGAGACTCTTGCGCAATAGGCTCTGCTCGCCCAGAATCTTGTTCTGGCCCAGAAATTCGTCCAGGTTTTGCGGGCGGAGTCTTTCGGCAAGTGGCTGGTCCATTAGGCTTGGGCGTCCTCGTTCACGAATTCGAACTTTGCAAAGCCAGAGGGCAGTTCCCGTGTGGGTCTGCCGTTTTTCAGCATGCAGTGGAGCGTAGAGCCCGTAGTGCAGAGCTTGCCGTTTACTGTCGCCTTGTATAAAAAGCGGACACGGAGCCTGTCAACCCGGACCATGATAGTCTCGATATCTACAAATTCGCCGTAGTGGGTGGGGTTCTTGAACTGGACGTTCAGCTCCAGGACGGGGCTCGAAAAACCTTCGGCCTCCATGTCGGCGTAGCTTGCGCCCGCTTCGCGGAAATATTCGGTACGGGCCTGCTCGAACCACACGGCGTAAACGGCGTGGTGCACGATTCCCATCTGGTCGGTTTCGGCGTAGCGAACGTCAATGCGTGCCGTATGCTTGAAAGTGCATGTTTCCATGGGTTTAAATATACAAATCATTGTTCAAGACATCGGTCATGAAGGAAGTTTTCTAAAAATGCCCTAAAGCAGCGAAAAATGCCCTTTTTTATAAATCAACAACTTATCAACACTCCGCCCCCCTTTTGTGGACAAAACTTTTGCGAAAAAAGGAAAAAATCGCAATTTTTTTTGCGTAAGTGCTTGATTTTTATTGACAAAACCCACCAAATCTTATTAAATTTGGCTCACTCTATTATTTTTAGGGGTACTAGAGTGCGTGCCAAAGTAGCTCAGCTGGTAGAGCAGCTGATTTGTAATCAGCCGGTCGTAGGT
>JAEDLI010000100.1 GCA_016295375.1 Fibrobacter sp.
GGGTTGGGGTAAAACTGCCGACATTATCGAGCAGCTTGGCGTGCACAAGGGCATGAGCCTCTACGTAGAGGGCACCCTCACCAACCGCAGCTGGACCGACCAGAACGGCCAGAAGCGTTACGCTACCGAAGTCAACATGGACACCTTCCAGCTGCTGGGTCCCCGCACTCAGGGCGGTTCTCCCTCTTATCAGGGCGGCAACTCCTACCAGGGTAGCTCCAACAACTACAGCCAGCCTCAGGGTGGCGCTCCGGCATACGACGCGCCCATGCCCGAAGACGACGGCTCTGACCTTCCCTTCTAGCCCATGAACTCGGACGTAGCTGAAATTGCCCTGATGTACGTGCTCCCCCTGGGAGTCACGTTCATTACCATATTGCAGACGGCAGCCTCGGAATACCGCAGCCAGAAACTGGCGGGGGCATTCTTGTCCCTCATCGTCGTTGTCCTGGACTGCCTGTTCTACTTTAGCAAGAACTCCTTCATCGCCTACAACAACGACGGCGGACTTCTGCTCGCCTTCGGGAGCCTGTTCTTTTTTGCAATTCTCTACGTAATCAAGAGCGACGAGACTCCTGCGAAGGTGGCAAACATCCTTTTTGCCGTGCTGATGCTTGCAGGAATTGTCGGGATTTCTTACTGGGATAGGCCCACATTGGTCATTACCTCCCAGTATTCCGCTGCTGATATTGCCGCCCAGAACGCCATGTACCAAGACTACATTACCTCGTTCCAGAACGGGACTCCGGCCAAGGCTACAAAAAGCAAGGTGACCGGAACCCAAATAAAGGTTCCCGGAGCTGCTTCGACCGAAGAAGGGGTTCAAGGGCAAAGACCTGCAAGGCCTGCCACTCTTTCCGAGGGCGCAAAGGCCCGACTGGAAAGCTACATGGACGAATCCCGCACCGTCATGAAGCGCATGCAAGAGGTGGAATCGGCCATCAACGGCTTTGGCAAGCTGCCGCCAAATGTTTCAGAAGCAGACCGCGAAGAGTGGAGCCGCAAGGCCCTCGCCATCAGCAATAATGCCATGGCCATCAACAAGAAGGCCTTGGGGCTATTCCACCCCCACGAGTCCAGCGAAGCCCATGCCGAGCTGATTCAGGCCACCGAAAGCCTGCGTCTTGCGGCCTATTCCCTCTATACCTACACCCTTCAAGAAAACGCAGCTGACCAGAAAGCTCAACTGCAGCAGGCGAAGGAACAGCTGGGCCAGTCCAAGATTTTCCTGGACCGCTTTATTGCGGCCATCCAGGGACTCCTTACAAACTACAAAGAACAACCAGAAGAAAACTAAAGGTTAATTATGATTCGCAACGTAGCCATTATGGGTGCCACCGGCGCCGTCGGCCAGGAAATCCTCTCCATCCTCGAGGAACGCAACTTCCCGCTGCAGAGCCTCAAGCTCCTCGCCTCCGAACGTAGCGCAGGCAAGGAATTCAAGTTCAAGGGCGAAACCCTCAAGTGCGAAGTCCTGAACAAGGATTCTTTCAAGGGTATCGACCTGGTGCTCAGCTCCGCCGGTGCAGCGATTTCCCAGGAATTCGCCCCCATCGCCGTAGAAAACGGCGCCGTGGTGGTGGATAACACCAGCTTCTTCCGCATGGACCCGAAGGTCCCGCTGGTCGTGCCCGAAGTGAACCCCGAAGACATCAAGCTCTACAAGGCTGAAAATGGCGGCAAGGGCATTATCGCGAACCCGAACTGCACGACCATCATGATGGTCGTGGTGCTGAACCCCATTGAGAAGATTTCCCACATCAAGAAGATTCACATTTCTTCTTACCAGAGCGCTAGCGGTGCAGGTGCCGTGGCTATGGAAGAACTCAAGCAGCAGTACAAGGACATCCTTGAAACTGGTTCTACCACCCACATCAACAAGTTCCCCTTCCAGCTCGCCTACAACGTGATTCCGCAGATCGACAAGATGACGGAAAACGACTACACGAAGGAAGAAATGAAGATGTTCAACGAAACGCGCAAGATTATGCACTCCGATGTGCGTACCAGCGCTACCTGCGTGCGCGTGAGCTCGCTGCGCTCCCACTCCGAATCCGTGTGGTTCGAAACGGAACGTCCGGTTTCCGTGGAAGAAATCCGCAACGCTTTGAAGAACGCCCCGGGCGTGACCCTCAAGGACGATCCGCAGAACTACGTGTACCCGATGCCGCTGGAAAGCGCCGGCAAGGACAACGTGTTCGTTGGCCGTATCCGCAAGGACCTCGCCGACGAGAACAGCAACACGCTGTGGCTCACCGGTGACCAAATCCGCAAGGGCGCCGCTCTCAACGCCGTGCAGATCGCTGAACTTCTGTAATTTACACGCGGGCCATGTTCCGCAAAAAAACAATTAAACAACGACCCGATTTAATCGGGCCGTTTTTTTGCTTTTATGCAATTCGAATCAAAGGCACATCACCAAAGTGCCTGCAGAAATCAAAATACATCCAATGGCAGACTTAATGGTAAATGTTTCGTGCAGAAACACAAAAGCAAAAACTAAGGTAAGCACGATGCTCATCTTATCGATTGAAACCACCTTGGAAGCTTCACCCATCTGCAATGCCCGATAGTAGAAAAGCCAAGAGGCTCCCGTCGCCAGACCAGAAAGAATCAAGAACATCCAACTCTTGCGACTAATTTCCGTAATTCCGCCCAAGCCATTGGTAAGAAAAACCATCCCCCAAGCCATAGCTAGAACAACCACAGTTCGGATTGCCGTGGCCAGGTTGGAATTCACTCCATCAATGCCAACTTTTGCCAAGATTGATGTCAATGCAGCAAAAACTGCAGAAAGAATCGCAAACAGTAACCACATGTGGCAAGTTCCTTATAGCAATCAAATGCGACGGTTATGGATAAACTATGCCAGTTCTTCCGGGTTCAGACACTTAAGCTCTTCAACGACGAACTTGCCGTCCTTGCGGATAAGCTTGTCGTCGAACCAAATTTCGCCGCCACCGTATTCCGGGCGCATGATAAGCACCAGGTCCCAGTGAATGGCGCTGATGTTGCCGTTCGGTGCTTCTTCGTAGCAACGACCCGGCGTAAAGTGGATAGAACCCGCAATCTTTTCGTCGAAGAGGATATCGCACATGGGAGCGTTTACGAACGGGTTAAAACCGATAGCGAACTCGCCCACGTAGCGGCCACCTTCGTCAGTATCGAAGAGAGCGTTCAGGGCCACGTTGTCGCCGGATTCGCAGGTGGCATTCACAATCTTGCCGTCCTTGAATTCCAGGCGGATATTGCTGAAATACTTGCCATCGTAAAGGGTGGGCGTATTGTACTGAATCACGCCGTTGACACTGTTGCGTACCGGTGCGGTATAGACTTCGCCATCGGGGATGTTCATGTTGCCGCAGCACGGAATGGCCGGAATGTCCTTGATGCTGAAGGTCAAATCAGTGCCGTTTGCCACAAGGCGTACCTTGTCGGTGCGGTTCATGAGGTCCACCAAGTTCTGGGCGGCCTTAGCCATCTTCGGGTAATCGGCCAGGCAAGCTTCAAAGTAGAAGTCCTCAAATGCTTCCGTGCTCATCTTGGCGCCCTGGGCCATGGAAGGGTTCGGCCAGCGGAGCACGCACCAGCGGGTCTTATCCACACGGTAGTTCAGCACGGGGTCCGTAATCTTGCGGTAACTGAGCATTTTGGCGCTGTCGATATCGCAGTTTTCGAGGGCGTTGTCAGCCCCGCGAATGGCGATATAGGCCTGCATTTTCTGCATCTCGGCCAGAGCCAGATCCGCCTGGAGTTTCATCTGTTCTTCTGTGGCGGACTTGATCATTTCGCGACGGACTCGCCCGCGGTAGTTGTGCACAAAAGCATTTCCGCCTGCTTTAGCCACAGCCTTCACCAGTTCCGTAGAAACTTCGTCCGGAGTGTCCGTGGTCTCGATAAGGATGTTCTCCCCCGTCTTAAGACCGATGGCATTGTTGATTAGATTCTCTGCAAGTTTTGTAATTCTTGGATCAGTCATTTTATTCCTCTTTTTTTCAAATAGCTTTTCACCTAGATTTTGAAACATTTATCAAAACTGGGGCCTGGTTTGGCGCCAAGGGCGCGACTATAAGAACCCACAACTCATTACTCACAAATCTTTCCCCCTGCGCATGGCACGGATGTTTCTGGGCAGAACCTCCTTATGCCACTTTATCCACTCGTCAAAATAGATATAGCGCTTTTCACGCTGACGGAACTGCCGACCGTGAACCACCCGGCGGCCATTGCGCTCCTCCACAGGAATCACCACATGGAGGCACTCGTGATAGACAACCCCCGCAACGGCGTAAAACGGGCAGTTCTTGGCATCGTAACCCTTACTGATGCTTATCAGGTGAAAATCTTCACCCGTCAGAGGGTCCTTTCGCATGGAGTGGAAACTTAAGCCCCCCACCCGGTTGCTCCAGGTAATCCGGCAGGTCAGTTCGCCGTTGAAATAAGTATCATTGACCGCAGCAAGCACCTGGTTCAAGTCGTGATAGGTTCCCTTGGGACGTATGGGCGGGATTCTGCTGCGGGACTCCAAGGTCTTTTCCCCCTTGTCCGCCAGAACCTGGTCCACCACCGTCCAAAAGCGATTCACCAGTTCTTTAATGGCAAGCTTGTTCTTCTGGGTCTTTCGACGGATGGCGTGTTCCGCCCATTCGGCAGCAATTTCTCGAGCCTGGGCAAATTCCGGAGCCTTCATATACCCCGGCAAGAGCACCTCTGGATGGCCGAACAAGAAGCCTCCAACACAGCGGATGCTCTTTTTCATGCGGGGGTTGTACTTGAAAGTCACCAGACCGTTTTCGGAACTTTCCGCCGAAACTTTTTTGACCGCAGGTTCATAGACCTGGGACGCCGCCGAACCGAAAAGGTCCAGCTGGCCGAACAAGTCCATCTGTCCCTCGCCCATCACGAGAAAACACCCTCATAAAGGTTCATGGACAGGAGCCCGCCGAAATAGCTTTCGGGCAATTCCAAGCTTGCATAATGTTCAGAAATACCGCTCAGAGCCTCTTCGATATGGTCCGGCATGTATACCACAAAACTTTCGTTCTTTTCGGTCTGCAAATATTCCGGCACGCAGTATTTCGGGAGCGTTTCGCTAAAGTACATGCGGCATGACACCGGACGCAAGGGGTAAATTTCGCAATCCCCTTGGGGCGAGGAGAATGGGCATGACTTCCACTGGGAAAAATAATCATGGAGGGCCCTATCTTCGGCATCATCCTCGGAATCAGATTCCGCCAAGCGCTTGCCCAGGAGCCCTTCAAACAATTTCGCCCGCATTTGACAGTCTTCCATGACAGACATAAAGTCATCTCGACGCCTCAAATTTGAATACAGGTAAACCAGTTCAAAGGGCTCTACAGACATGGGATAATGGTGGCAGCAATTTCCGCAAGAAGGCCCGCACTTGATTCCATTCTTATGCTGGGGTAATACAGCCTCCAGATAGAGGGAATAGGCCCTGTGGTATTCTTTGGCAAAGTCCACAATCATGGGAATCTGCACTGCCAAGTTGTCTGGACCGATCGCAGATTTCCGTCCAAGAGATTGCGCCACGGAATCGAGGCGGTCCCGTTCCTTGGACAAGAGCTGTCCGAGCCTACTCACCGCATTGGTGTACGCCCTGGTCGGGAAGTATTCCTCGCACAAACTCATGGCACCAAATATATTTACTTCGGCAGACGATTTCACGTTTTCTAGCAAAAAACGGCATTTTTACTACAAAAACAGCAAAAAAACGAATTTTCGCCCCAAAAAAGTGGAAAAAGGATAGTTTTATGTTCTTTTTTGTAAGAAGAAAGTTATCTTTACAAAGGACTAGAACATCTAGAATGACCTATGAAAATAAAACTTCTAATCTGTTTCTTATTTACGCTGATTCTAGGGATTGTGGGTTGCAATCTATTCAATCCCACAGGTTCAGCAAATATCGATTCCGGTGACGCCAACGCACTGACCTACGAAGGGTACCAAAAGTTTCGTGCAAACGACTACTCCGAGGCAGCCTATTATTTCAGCAAGGCCATCGAAGCCGACTCAAGCCATTCCGAAGCCTGGTACGGCCTTGCCAAGACAAAACTGAACCTTCAGGAAATCAACTCCTTTGAACTTCTCAAGTACGTCAATACCGAGGGAAGCAATTCCATGCCCATTTCAAAAATGAGCGATGGGACAGCAGCAAAATACCAATACAGCATCGACACTATTCTTGATTTCATGAAGGTATTCATCACGCTCGACACCTTGGGTAAACTCGACGGCGTGGTGAGCTACAAGAACATTTCCGACAGTTATATGATTTTACAATTGTTCAAAACCATGCTTGTCTTGCGGAAAGTTATGCCTGACATACCGGCCTGTTCCTCCGTCAATGCCGTGACCGGCGAAGCCCAATGCAATCTGGGGGACATCCTGAACGGGCTTCACGGGAACAAGTCCACCGAGACCCTGGAATCCCTTCATGGATTCTTTTCGACATGCGCCCAACAGCCTCAATCCATGGGATCCATAGCAGGGCAGCTCCTGCCTGGGTTCGGCTCCATGCTTACCGAGGAAGGCAAGAATGTGACCATGGGAGCCTCTTGCGACGCAATGAGCAGCATCACCCAAATTGGAGACACTCCTGCCGAAAACGAAAAGAAATTATCCACAGTCATTTCTTTCACAGGATTCAGCCAGTCCGTGGATGAAGACGGCGATGGATGCAATGACGAAGAAATCATTGACGGACAAGACAATGACGGAGATGGCGAAATTGACGAGGATCCTCGAGACCAGTCCGATCAATTTGTCTATGACGAGATGACCATTGCAAAAAATGCCATTGCTCATAGACAAGGAACTGAGAACCTAATGATTATTCGTTCTGTAGGGCCAAATAACAAATACAGAAACGTAGATATTGATATGGATGGCAGAACCGCCAACAACGAAGAGTGGGACTTTATTTATCCAGAATATCGCAGAAGGGTTGAAAATGGGGACCACCGGTTCAGGTTCGCCGCAGACCTGATCTTCAACCCCCAGGGACTTCCATTTGAAACTTTCCAAGAATTAAAACACGCTGTTGCCATAGATTATGAAGGCAAATATAGTCTCCAATATCGACAAGAAACCATTGGAGGCTGTTGGGTCCGTTATTCAGAAAGCGACTTCCAGAGAATCCTTGAAGCACAAAAAGTGAGGTATCAAGAATGAAACGGATACTAATACTTTTTACGCTAAGCCTTGCATCTTTCGCTTTTGCGCTCAGGGCGCCAACTCACCATTCTCTACGTGCCGAAGCCATGGGTAACGCTCATGTGGCCGTTGTCGACGACAAAGAAGCAATCTACTTTAACTACGCTGGCTTGACTCAAATCAACAAGCTTGGAAACTACGACAAATTCCCCGAAACCGGATATTACCCCCGTAACTACGCCGACATGCGTCTAAACCTGGGTGGTGCTGGGCCTTTTGAAACGTATTTCCATACCTACAACGTGGCTAAGGACCTGCAGAGGATCTACCAAGGTGCTTCCGATGCAGCTGCAGCAAACGGCCTCAAGGCATCAACAGTTCTGATGGACTCCCTATCCAGTCACCCGGAACTGATGCACCAGGTAAACAGCTATGACCACAAGAGCCTCGCCATGAAGTTGAAGTTCGATGCTGAAATGGCTTTCCATGGCATTGGTGGTGCGGTCTGGGTAGATGCAAACGTGGCACCCTACCTAGATGCAGGCATTGTGTTACCCAATATGGCCATTGACACCTTCTATGTCGATGGAGTTGTCCAGGGCGGTATTTCTTACGGCTTCACGGACAACCTCTCCGTGGGTATCGGCGCAAAGGCAGTCAAGCGTCACAAGGTAGAAATGCTTACAGTCGACATCTTGAATTACGACACCATGCAAGACACCCTTGAAGATCGCTACCACGACGCTACGGATAACATCTTTGATTTCAATTCCATTTCCGTGGGTATCGACTTAGGCGTTCTTTATCAGCTCACCCGCGAAGTCAGAGTCGGCACATCCCTAAGAGACATCTATTTCAAAGAACTTGCTGGGGATAAAATCACTCCTAACTGGACCGTAGGTGCAAACTACAGCCCTAGATTCTTCAACAAGAACACGGGTTACGGCCATAAGTTCAACATTGCCATGGACTTTGCCGACATTGTAAACAGCACAAACAACTATAAACCTCTTTCTCACATTAATTTCGGTTTTGAAGTTGAGCAGAACCTGATTGCCTGGCCTGGCTACTACTACGGAGCCCGGGCACTAGCACTCCGTCTATCTGGCGGTTTCAAAGGGGGTTACCCTGCCGGTGGTATCGCTCTAGAGGTTCTGCAGTTCTTCACCCTTGAATTTGCAACCTGGGCCGAAGAACTGGGCTACTACACTGGTCAGGACGAACAGCGTATCTACATGGTCGAATTGAGCCTAGGTTTCTAGTCATGTGCGCAAACGAGCTGGAAACCCTCCCGATTTCAAGGGCTCAGTTTTTGAAGACAGACATCTTCAAAAATGTTTCTTTTGAGAGTTTAGCCGGCTACCTACTCAGTTGCAAAAAAATCACCGCTGAACAGGGAACACTACTCATTGACCCCAACCAACCAGAAAGAAAGCTGTTGGTGTTATTGGACGGCAAGCTAGAAGTCGTCTTAAGTTCTAAGGGCGGTTCTTTTTCTGATTTCATTTCGCCTGGGCATTGCGCAGGTGAAATGTCCATCTTTGACAACGTGAAACCCAGCGCTCAAGTTTTTGCCAAAGAGAAAAGCACCTTGTTGGTCATTGATGCAGACATCGCTCTCGCTATGCTCAACGCGTCCCATGATCTTTGCCTAAACTTCTTGCAGCTTTTGAGCAGAAGATTACGCAACAACAAT
>JAEDLI010000101.1 GCA_016295375.1 Fibrobacter sp.
TGAGGAAATCAATCGCTATAAGAAGGTGATTGAATCTACGGCTCATTTGATAATGGAATTTTCTCAGAAAGGTGGGTTCAGCAATGCCGCAAATCTTTAAGATTGGATCTTTCTGGGTTTATTTCTGGTCCAATGAGGGTGTTCCTCTGGAAACGGTACATGTCTTGCAAAATATTCTTCGGATTATTGAAGCTCGTCATGAGGATGTTGTTGCGAAATGGATTGCTCATTTCAACGAAATATCGTATTTCTGCTAAGAAAAAATAAAAGGATATGAATCGGAAGTAATCTCAGTATGTAAGGATTCCTTACTAACTAAAAAATGTAAACCTGAATGCTCCGCCTTTTTATGCATGTAGGCGGAGGGAGGAAAGATGAAGAATGTCGGTTTATTGCCGTCGGGCGAGGGTGACGGCGAGAAGAACGAAATCATCGTGTATCAGCCGGAAGGGGGCGAATTTCACATCGAAGTTCGCGTGGATCAGGACACTGTTTGGCTGACGCAGGCGCAGATGGCGGAATTGTTCAATACGGACAGAACTTCAATAAATCGGCATATTCGCAACATTTTTTAGACGCAGGAATTGTATGAAAATTCAACTTGTGCAAAAATTGCACAGGTTCGTTTGGAGGGTGGACGGTCCATTAAACGAGTCGTCCCGTATTACAATTTGGATATGATTATTTCTGTGGGTTACAGGGTCAATTCCATTAGCGGCACACGCTTCCGCCTGTGGAATTGCGGACGATGCGCGAAGTCCACGACCGGTTCATTGTCGTTGACGAGACTGTTTATCACATCGGAGCCTCGATCAAGGATTTGGGCAATAAACTCACTGCGTTTTCACTGCTTAGCCTTTTGACCAAGCAGCAACTGTTGGAGATGATCAAGTAGCCCCGCCTTTTTAAGCAACGTGCTACTTGTTTTTTCAGGTGCAAGAAAGCCCTTATGCGATGTTCAGGCTCTGTTCCCTAATGCACTCGATCTCGTTCTTGAGTTCGATGGCAAGGGCCGCAATTTCTGCACTCTGGCACTTGGTCCCCAGAGTGTTGGCCTCGCGGCCCATCTCCTGAAGGATGAACCCCAGGTTCTTTCCCTGTGCACCGCCCTTCTTGAGGGCGTCTAGGAACAGCTTGTTGTGGCTGTGGAAGCGGGTAATCTCTTCGTGGATGTCCAGCTTGTCGGCCATGATGCAGGCTTCTTGTAGCAGTCGCACGTCGTCGATTTCGCTGTCCTTCATCAGGGCGTCCACCCGCTCCTTGAACTTGACTTTCCAGGTTTCGATTCTCTGCGGGTCCAGCACCTCGATTTTCGCGAGCACGTCTTCCAGATGGGCGACCCGCTTGGTGAGGTCGGCGGCCAGGTTGGCTCCTTCTTTTTCACGCATGGCGATGACGCCGTCCAGGGCCTTGGAAAGCTCATTTTTCAAGTGTGCGGCCCAGGCTTCGTTGTCGGCACCGGCGTCTGTGAACTGCAGCACTTCGGGAATGGCGAGAATGTGTTCCAGCTTGATATCGCCTGTGATGCCGTACTTGGCCTGCATGGCCTTGGTGATTTTCACGAACTTGGCGACGGCGGCATCGTTGTAGCACACGGGAATGTTCCCGACGGCCCCTTCGCCAAGAGTGATGGAGAGGTTCACCGAACCGCGGGCAAGTTTGTCCTTGATAATTGCCTTCAGGTCGTTTTCCAGGTAGGCGAAGTTCTTGGGAATCTTGCTGGAAATTTCAAGGAAACGGCTGTTCACGCTGCGGACTTCGATAACGCAGGTGGTTCCGTTCAGGGTGGATTCGCTCTTGCCGAACCCGGTCATGGAAAGGATGGACATTTTTGATTTTTGCGGCTTTGCCGCATCATAGTTACTGGTTAATAGCTCTTAGTTACTAGTGAATCTAGAAAAAAACTGAAAATCAGCCCGTAGTGCATAACTAGTAACTTGGAACTATATCTTCGAAATAGTCGCGATTACGTGTTCGGTGCCGAAGTTCTTGAGCCCAAGAGCTGAGAGAACCTTGCTTGCCAGGTGTTCGCTCTGGAAGTTGATGTTCTCTATCTTGAACCCTTCCTTTTTGCAGAGGGTGTAGAAGTCCTTCACCGTGAGTAGGCGGATGTTGGGCGTGTCGTACCACTCGTAAGGCAGTTCTTTGGACTTGGGCATGCGACCGTGGAGCATCAGGCTTCCGCGGGTGGCCCAGTGCCCGAAGTTGGGGAAGGTGACAATGGCCTTCTTCGCCACCCGCAACAGTTCATTCAAAAGTGCCACCGGGTCGCGGATTTCCTGGATGGTGCGGTTGATAATAGCGTAGTCGAAGCTTCCGTCCTTCAGATCCGAGATGCCCTTGTCGTCCAGGTCCCGCTGGATAACCTGCACGTCTTTTTCCAGGCAGTCCAGGATTCCCGTGATGTTCTTCTCGATGCCGAAACCGGAGACGTTCTTCTTTTGGATAAGGTAGTCCAGCAGGTCGCCGCTTCCGCAGCCCAGGTCCAGCACGTGGCTGCCCTCTTTCACCAGTTTTCCCAGCAGCTGGAAGTCGCTCTCTTCGTGGAACACAGGCACGGCCTGGGTTCCCTGCTGTGGGATAATCTTGGAATCCAGGAACCGGCCCACGGCCTTTCCCAGTTCGCCCACTTCAATCAGGAATCCGTCGTGCCCGAACTGGGTGTCCAGTTCCAGGCTCGTCACCTTCTTGCCCACGTTCAAAAGGGCGCTGGTGATGCGGCGGCTTTCGTGGGGCGGGAACAGCCAGTCGGTGGAGAGGTTCACGTTCAGCACTTCGGCGCCGATATCCTTGAAGGCGTTCTCGATGCTTCCGTATTCCGTTTCCAGGTCAAAGGCGTCGGTGGCGTGGGCGATGTGCAGGTAGCTGTTGGCGTCAAAGCGGTCCACGAACTTTTTGCCCTGGTAGCGCAGGTAGCTTTCGATAGGCAGGTCCAGGTCGAAGGGCGTGCTGTAGGTGACGGCGTGGTTCCTGTTCTCCTGCTCCTGGGAGCGCTTGAACTTCTGCTCCATGCCGATGGCGCTCAGGTAGGTGATGTGGGCCAGCTTGCGGGCGTTGGCAAGACCGATGTCAGGCTTGTTCGCCTTGTCGTAGTAATCACCGCCGTTAAAGTTCGGGTCCTGGGTAATCACGTCGCGGGCTACCACCTCGAACCCCAGCGCCTGGCTGGAGAACCGGGGCGAGCTGGCGATAATCACCACCCGCTTCACCTGTTCAGGGTAGTAGATGGCCCATTTCATGGCCTGGAAACCGCCCATGGAGCCGCCCAACACGCAGTAGAATTCCTTGATGTGGAGCCCGTCGGCCAGTTCCTTCTGGGCATGCACCATGTCGCCGATGGTGATGATGGGGAAGGTGCTCCCGTAGGGCTTACCCGTGCGGGGGTTGACGGTCGCGGGGCCTGTTGTGCCCTTGCACCCGCCCAGAATGTTGCTGCAGACCACAAAAAAGCGGTCCGTGTCGATAGCCTTGCCCGGTCCGATAAGTTCGTCCCACCAGCCTGGCTTGCGGTCGGTTTCGGTGTACCAGCCGGCGGCGTGTGCGTCGGCGGTCAGGGGCGAGCAGACCCACACCGCGTTGTCGGCGGCGGCATTCAGCTTGCCGTAAGTCTCGTAACGGATATTCAGCGCAGGCAGCGTCTGTCCGTTTTCCAGCGCAAAACCCGTCTCGCCATAGTCCTTGACGAAATCCTGGGGGACCACCGGTCCGATGCTGGATTTATGCGTATATTCACTCATATGCATAAATATAGAAAAAGGGTGGGAAATCGGCAACAAAGGGGGAAGTCTCCCCCTCGTCAAAGCCTTGCCCCGCGCTATCGAGGGAATGAAATATTCCCATGTCATCCTGGACACAACGTGTCCGGGATCCATACATTCCAGACCAGTCCTACCTAGGGCAAGTCTTTGCCTACCCCCTCTCCTAGGGGCTCTGCCCCTAAAACTCCGTTTCCGCTACTTAAATTCCTTCGCCCACTTGGGCACTACCTCGGTGGCCTTGCCCTGGACAAACACGTCGGTGTAGGGGTCGTGATCGGGAATCTCCAGGTTCAGGCAGGTGACCTTGGCCCCGAAACTCTTGGCGAAACTCTTGAAACCTGCGGCGGGGTACACCACACTGCTGGTCCCGATATAGACGAATTCTTCGCATTCCCGAAGGGCGTCCTGAATCTGGTCCATGTACAGCGGGACTTCGCCGAAGAACACGATGTCGGGGCGGGTCTTCGCTCCGCAAATGGGGCACTTGGTCTCCAGGGTCTCTTCGCCGGTAAAGGAAAATTCGTGGTCTTCGTCCCGCACGCAGCGGAGTTTCATCAGGTCGCCGTGCATGTGGAGTACACGCTTGCTTCCCGCACGCTCGTGCAGGTCATCTACGTTCTGGGTCACCAGCAAGAATTCGTCGCCAAGACGCTCTTCCAGTTCGGCTAACGCCAGGTGGGCGGCGTTTGGCTGGTGGTTCGGCAGGCCCTTCCGCAAAAAGTTGTAGAAGTCCTTGACCCTTTTCGGGTCACGCCGGAGGGCGTCGGGAGTGCACACGTCCTCGATGTTTTCGTGTTCCCACATACCGTCGTTTCCGCGGAAGGTGCGGAGTCCCGACTCGGCGCTGATGCCAGCCCCCGTCAATACTACAAGTCGTTTTTTCATATAGCCTCCACAATTAATAAGCCATATTTTAAGTTGTCATGCCCGGCATGGATCCTATCGGCCTTTGGCCTCCAGGATGACAGGGCATCTCCTTTACGAACATATCCCTGCAAAGAACAGTGTTTCCGCCACGATGCCGTGCTCAAAATCAGGAACGTAAAGACTCTCGTTTTCACCGTGGGCGGCACATTCCGGGTCCTCTAGGCCCGTCAGCAGAATCGGTATGTTTCCGAAGGTCTTGCGGAACAGCTCTGCGCCTGGGATGCTGGCCCCGCAACCTATAAACTTGGTCTCGCTCTTGTAGGCCCGAGTCATGGCGCTTGCCATCTCCTTGAAGAAGGGGTGGCTGGTGTCGGTCACAAACGGGTTCGCTCCGTCTTCTTCCCGTATTGTACATTCCAGGCCGTCGGGAGTGTTACTTTGTATATATTCTACCAGCAGGCGTGTGCAACGGTCTGCGTTCATGCCGGGGGCTAGCCGTATGCCTATGCGGGCCTGGGCGGAGTCCTGCAGCACGTTTCCCGCGTTGGTCATACTGCCCACCTGCATGGCGGTCACCACGATGGAGGGGCGGCGCCATAGGGAAAGCAGAATTTCCTCTTCGCTCACCTTCAGCTTGACCGCGTCCAGCACGCCGCCGTCGTTGCGGAAAATCTTTTCGGTCATGCCCAGGCTCTTGTAGGATTCCAGTTCCTCCGGGGTAGGGGGGACAAGTCCGTCGCAAAATCCGGGAATGGTAATGCTTCCGCCGGCATTGGTCATGGCGGCGATAATCTTGCAGAGTTCCTGCCCTGGGTCTGGAATGGGGCCCGACCAGCTTCCGGAATGGAGTGGTGCCTTGGTGGCGCGGAGTTCCACGTTGATGGCGCTCATGCCCCGGAGGGTGGTGGTGATGGAGGGGGTTCCCTTGGCGAAGTTCCCCAGGTCCGCCACGATGACGGCGTCGCACTTGAGGAGTTCCGCATTTTCCCGAAGGATTTGGGCGAAGCCTTCGCTGCCCGATTCCTCTTCGCCTTCGATGATGAACTTCAGGTTCGGGCCCTTGTCGCCCAGCAACTTGCGGACCTGTTCGGCCGCCGCCAGGTGGGTGACGATTCCCGCCTTGTCGTCGGCAGTACCGCGACCGTAGAGCCGGTCCCCCTTCAGCACGGGTTCAAAGGGCTTGGAATTCCAGAGGGCCTCCCGCATAGGGGGCTGCACGTCGTGATGGGCGTACAGGAGCACCGTAGGCTTGTCTTTGCTGGTGAGGCTTTCGGCATAGACCGTGTGCCTTCCGCTCTTGGGCGTCAAAAACTGGATGTTGGTGTATCCCGCCTTTTCGAAAAGGGACTTCACCGCCTCTGCGGACTGGATCACGAACTTCTGGTCAAAATTGTCGAAACTAATGGAGGGAATGCGCACCAGGTCCATCAGGGTTTCCAGGTAGCGGGGCATGTTCCCGTGAATTTCTTTTTCTACTTCGTTAAACAATTCAATACCTTCTTTGCTAAAGCAATCATGTTTATTCCCAATTTAGTTAAAGGTCGGGCAAAGACATGTAAAAGACTAGTTGAAGTCCTGAAACCTACCGCCTAAAACTTATTACCTAACCCTGAATTTTCTAAATTTGGGGCGATGAAAGTCTTGTTCCGCATTTTTTGCGCCCTGGTGCTGCTCGCCGTAGCGGCATGTGACTTGATGCGCGAAAAGAACGACCCTGTGGTGGTTTCCGTGGGGGATTCGAAACTCTATCTTTCGGACATCCATAAGCAGGCCCCGCAGTGGGATTCCTGGACCGACCGGGAACGCCTCGCTTTCTTGGAGCGCTGGATAGACGAAGAGACCATGTTCCAGGAAGCCCAGGAGAGAGGGATCGACCAGGACCCGGTCTTGTCTATGCAAATCGAACAGACGGTACGCAAAATGGTAGTGGACCGGCTAATGCAGAGTTTCGAAGACACCATGGTTGTAAGCGATGCCGAACGTATCGACTACTACAACGCCCACAAAGAAGATTACCTGCGGGGCAAAACCCTGGTTTCGGGTGCCCAGATGTTCTTTAAGGACTGGACCTCCGCCGATACTTACTACAAGGGCCACAAGTCCCTGGACTACGACTCCCTGCCGGCGGCGCATTACCTGATAAAGAAGATCGAGCCCTTTGATTCCCTGGCCGAATCGCCGGATTCCTGCATGATAGCCGATATCCGTGAGGTGACGGTGGGCAAACTTTCGCCCATGAAGGTCTGCTCGGGAGCTCTGAAGATGGTTGTGGTGACCCAGAAGCTGGATTCCGCTGACGTTTTGCCCTACGACGAGGTGGCGGAGACGGTGGCAACCCAGGCGTGGCTTGAACACCGCAAGGCCGTACGTGAACGTTTGAAAAAGGAATGGAAGATGTCCCGACCGATTTTCTCCCAGACGGACGTGTTTTCCAAGAAGGATAAGTGATGATGATAGTCAAGAATTTTGTGTGTTTTGTCTGCCTGTTTGCCGCAAGCCTTTGGGCCGCTCCAGTACTGATGGAAGGCGTTGCTGCCGTGGTAGACGGCAAGCCCATTATGCGTTCAGAGTTCTTGAACAACCTTTACCAGTTCCAGGAGACCCCCGAGGGCTCTGCCATGACGGAGCAGCAGCAGAAGGACTATGTGCTGGATCAGATGATCGAGGAGAAGGTTCTGCTTTCCCGCATAGATCGCGACTCCATCGTGGTGACCGACGCCGAGGTAGACCAGCGGGTGAACGCCCACCTGGCTCAGCTGGCCGGTAGCCAGAACATCGACCTTGCCACTCTCGAAAAAGCGATTCGCGCCCAGCTGGGGCTCAGCATGGCCCAGTACAGGGACCGTCTTTCTAAGCAGGTTCGGAGCCATATCGAGCTCATGAAGGTCCGTCAGCGCCACGTAGGTGCGATTAGCCCCACCAAGAAAGAGGTGGATGCCTTTTACAAGGCATACAAGGATTCCATTCCGCCCCAGTACAACTGTGTGCTTCTGAGCCACATCCAGATGACCATCCACCCCGACACGGTGATTGTGGATTCCGTGAAAAAGGTGGCGGAGGCTTTGATTGACAGTCTGAACCTGGGCATGAACTTTGAGATTCTTGCGAAGAATCACTCCCAGGACACTTCCGCCGCCAAGGGCGGCGACTTGGGCTATTTCAAGCGTGGGCTTTTGGACCCGGCTTTTGAGAGGGCTCTGGACCAGCTGAAGAACGGCCAGTATTCCGCAATTCCTGTAAAGACGGACTTGGGCTGGCATATTGTGCGCATGCTGGGCCGCAAGGAAGACGGTGTGCGTTCGGCCCATATCCTGCTCCGCACGATTCCCACGGCGGCTGACACTGCGGCGGTAATCCGGCGGGCTGATTCTCTGCAGAAAACTTTGAAGACCAAGGAAGAATTTAGCGCCGCCGCCAAGAAGTTCAGCGAGGACAAGTCCAGCAACTTCCAGGGCGGGCTTCTGGGCTGGTACCAGCGTAACGAGATGGAACCCGCCTACGTGGAACCTGTGGCCGGACTGAACGTGGGGGAGGTTTCCGAACCCGTGCTCATTGACGGGGCTTACCATCTGTTCCGCCTGGACGATTCCCGCCAGATTCGTGAACTGAATCTCGAAGAGGATTACGGAAAGATTGAATCCTTTGCGGCATCCCACTTGGAAAACGAGAAGCTGAAAACGCTCATCAAGAAATGGCGGCAAGAAGTCCATGTGGACATCCGCCTGACGGAGTAGCCCAAAGGCAAAGAGCGGGATTGTCCTAGAAACGAGATGATTGCTTTGGCAAAACGGAAGATGCGAACATGATTCACTTCACCCACGTGACGAAATCTTACGAGAAGGACTGGAAGGCCCTCAACAACGTGACGTTCCGTATCAACAAAGGCGAGTTCGTGTTTCTGACGGGGCATTCCGGTGCGGGTAAATCTACGGTGCTGAAGCTGATCTACATGGACGAACGCCCCGACGAAGAGCGTGGCGGACAGGTCATGGTGAAGTTCACCGGCGACACCGTCTATGACAGCAAGACCACGCCAGAAAAAAAGATTCAGGCACTCCGCCGCAAGATGGGAATCATCTTCCAGGATTTCAAGCTGTTGCCCGATAGGAACGTCTTTGACAACGTGGCCCTGGCCCTTCGAATCGTAGGCACTCCTGCAAAGCAGATCAACGCGGCGGTTTTTGACGCC
>JAEDLI010000102.1 GCA_016295375.1 Fibrobacter sp.
GCAGCCGTGAGGGCCATCGCCGACGTCCAGAGTAGTTTTTTCATGATTTCTCCTTGATTTTGTTATGTAGTTAAAATATTTCTCTTACAATGTAAAAAAAAGAACCACAGCACAGCATCCAACACGAAAATTTTCCTTTATTATCGTTTTAAAAAGGAGTTTTTATTTTTTCAAGCGGAATTTTCAAAAGTCAAATCATTGCTAAATTGAAATTATGCAGT
Organism: Fibrobacter sp.; assembly: GCA_016295375.1. Classification (GTDB taxonomy): domain Bacteria; phylum Fibrobacterota; class Fibrobacteria; order Fibrobacterales; family Fibrobacteraceae; genus Fibrobacter. The sequence continues at coordinate 222 of JAEDLI010000102.1, forward strand.
TCTGGAGCCAAATTCGGACACTCCTGCTGTGGAGTTCGGCGCTTTTGGCAAGCGCCTGCTCCGTGAACCTGGTGCAGGGGGACCAAGGCGATAGTTCCTTTAATGTGCTGAACCAGGCACAAGCCAATCCAACACCGCTGTTCGACAAGATTCCCCTGATTCTCGGGAGCGACTCCCTCTGGCTTTCGGAAAATCTGAGGCAAGAATACGACCGGGCCGCCAACCAGGATGTTTACCCCCGCGACAAATGTAACGGGACGGCCAGTATTCGGGCACAAGTGGTACAGAATGCCGAAGCCACCCCATGGAGCATTCTTTTGTTTGTAATTCCCTTCTGGCCCATGATGCCCGTAGACGAAACCTGGACCTACACGCTGAATGTGCAAATCCATTGCGACGGTGTGCTTGTCAAGCAGGCCGAATACAAGGAAGAAGAAACAGTCAATGCCAATCTTTATGGCAAATTGCGCAGTGACCTTCTGAACAACGCCTCCAAGGATATGCACCGCAAGCTGGTCCAGAGGCTCGCCTTTGAACTGAACTACCCCTACAACGCCGACATGGGCATGCGCAGCGATTACTAAATTTGAGTCATGGCTCATACCCTGTACATTGTAGCGACCCCTATCGGGAACATGGAGGACATCACCTACCGTGCGGTCCGAACCCTGAAAGAAGTTCCCCTGGTACTTGCCGAAGATACGCGCCACACGCGAATCCTCTTCGATCATTTCGGGATTTCCACCCCCATGGAGGCCTACCACGACTTCAATAAAGAAGCCGTTACTCCCAAATACGTGAGCTACCTGAAAGACCTGGGAGACATCGCCCTGGTCAGCGACGCAGGCACCCCGGGAATCGCGGACCCGGCCTTCAACCTGGTCCGGGAATGCGTTCGCGAAGGTATTGGCGTGCGGGCGGTTCCTGGCCCCTGCGCCATGGTAACGGCACTGGTCAGTAGCGGTATGCCCACGGACCACTTTGCCTTCCAGTATTTTTCACCCAAGAAGAGCGCCCAGCGGCTGCACCTTCTGGAAAAACTGAAAGACGAAGAAGCCACCCAGATTTTTTACGCCAGTCCCCATAACGTGGACAAGTTCGTAGCAGAAATCCAGACGGTCTTCGGAGACATCAAGATTGCACTGATGCGGGAACTGACCAAAAAATTCGAGGAACACCTGATTGGCACTCCCGCAGAAATACTCGCCCATTTCAAGAGCCACCCGCCCAAAGGAGAGTTCGTGCTGATTTTCAACCCGAAGGACAAAAGCGGGCTGTGAGATTAGGTTTTAGGGGCTAGGATCTAGGGACTAGATAGCTAATGACTGATTTTTTGAACAGACTGAAATCGTGGATTGTGTCATTGCCGAGAACGTACCGGATTTTTCTCGGGCTTCTGTTCGTGGCCGAATTAGGCCTCTACCTGGTCACTCCCGACGAACCAGGGCTTTACTCCTGGAAACCCCAGTTTATCCCTTTCATTGTCACCCTGCCGTTCCTCTTTGTCAAGAGCGTGCGTAAGCCGTTCAACCGTTTTGTCTACAGCTACGCCCTCATCTCCTTTGCCTTTCTCGCCCTAGACTACCTGATTGGCGGGCATGCGGGACTCGTCCAGATTTCTGTGCTGTTCATCCCCTTCGGGCTTTACCTGCTGTACCGTTTTGGCATGTGGAATTTCAAGAGGCTCCGCGAAAGAGATTCCCGGACAGCGCTATTGCTTTCTACCATCGCCTGGGGCGCCATGGCCCTGGCGTTTCCGCCGCTCCCTCTGGGGCCCGCCGCCTTGCTGTTGCTTGTGCCCTGGTTCATCGCCATGAACCGCTACAGTCATAATTCCGCCATCTTCGCCACTTTCTGGTCGGGCATGGTCTATAACGGCATCAACTACTACTGGATTTTCAACGTCATGAACGTGGAGACGGCACCATCGGCCATCATCTTCTTGGGCGTGGTGCTTTTGGTGGCCTTCTTCAGCTTCTACAGTGTGGTAGCGGCTTTCGTCTATACCCTCGTCAAGGATATCCGCATCAAGGGCTATAGGATTTTCTGGATACTCTACCCCGTGTTTTACGCCGGGCTCGAAATGACCCGTACCCGCGGGGACTTTGCTTTCCCCTGGAGCCACCTGGGCTACGTGTTCGGCAACTACCTGGAACTTTTGCAGGCTCTTTCTATCATCGGAATCTTCGGCTACACCACCCTGATTGTGGCAAGCAACATGCTGGTTGCAAATGCTTTGGACAAGCCTGGTCTAAAAGCCAAGTGGCCCTTTACCCTACCCGCCCTGATTCTCATAGCCCTACTTGTTCACGGAAAAATCACCTTGTCCGCCCCCGAAGCGGCACCCTTCTACGGAAGCGACGGGGAGCACACTCCCCAAATAGCCATGGTGCAGCCCTGCATTCAGCAGGGTGAAAAATGGAGCAAGGAGCGCTACGACCGCATTATCGACAAGACCCTCGGTATGGTCCGGGACAGCGTCAAAGACGGAACGGACCTGATTATCCTGGCAGAAACCGCCATTCCAGACCACATCCGCAGGCAGCCCGCTACGATTGCCCGGCTGCACAACGTCGCAAGCCGCATGGACGCAAGCATTCTGGTTGGCGCCCTTGATTTCAAGCGCATCAAGGAACCTGGCGCCGTGCGCCGCTACGAAGTGTACAACGCCTCGTTCCTGTTCAGCCCCAATGACGGAAGCTTCCCCCAGCGGTATATCAAAAAACATCTGGTTCCTTTCAGCGAGCGAATTCCCTTTGACGACATCTTCCCAATTCTGAACTACGTGGACCTGGGCGAAGGGGACTTTGTGCCCGGCAAGGAGACTCCCGTGTACGGGCCCTTCTTGTGGACGCCCTTTATCTGCTACGACGCCATCTTTGGCGACCTGGTGCGGGAAGCCATTCGTGCAGGTTCCAGGTTCATGGTGAACATCACCAATGACGGATGGTTCGGCAGGAGCACCGCCCCCTACCAGCACCTGAACCTGGTGCGTTACCGCGCCATTGAAAACGGCATGCCGGCGGCAAGGCTAGCCAACAGCGGAGTGTCCGTGTTCATTGACCAATATGGCCACATGGACTTGAACACGCCTATTTTTGAAGACGCCGTCATCCAGCGCAAGATGCAGTTGAAGACCAAGGATACCCTGTACCAGCATATCGGCGATTATCTTGAAACCGCCCTGCTCTGGTTCTTTGCTATTTATCTTGTTGCCGCAATCGGATGCCGATTGAGATTCTCGCCTACGCGAGAATGACGAATGTTGTTTTGCAAGAGTGGCGAAAAAAACTATTTGCAAAACAGACTACAACAAAAGCTGCGGAGGCCAGTGGCCCGCCTTGGGGCGTTCCTTGAAAGTTGCCCCCGGCATAAGATCCTTGAGTTTCAACGTCTGGGCAGGTAGAACGGCCCTGTCCATACGGCCGTAAACCACTGCAATTCCACTGCAATCCTCTAGAGGTTTCGAAATCTTGTTGCTCGCCAGGTAGGTAATGCCCTTGGCCAGTTTCTCGGCGTTCATCTTCTTGGCGCAGTCCATCCAGTCGTCTTGCCACTCGCCGAATTCGTCTTCGAACTGTTCTGCAAAAGAGTTAAGGCCCGGTTCCGTAGTCGTCTGCATCTGCCTTGCCATAAAGTGCAGGTTCGTCTCCGTCCAGTCGCTGTCTTCGTCGCAGAAGTCCGCATAAGGCGAAAGCAAAATCCATCGCTGTGCCGATGTTTTTTTCTTGTGGTGCATGAGCAGGAGAAATGCTCCCATGCCGGAGCCTACCACCACATCGGCCTTGGAAAGTCCAGGAATCTTGTAAGGGTCCTCTAGATTATCAGCCATGGTCTCGTAGGGTACAAAAGTATGGTCGGCAGAAGATTCCACTTCTGTCAAGTCGTCTTGCCATAGCGACAAGTCCGACGCCCAGTCAGGCAACCAGACCCACTTTTCACTCGACTTTGCCATAACCCAGATTAATCACCCTTTACTAAGACACTCCTAAAAAGAATTTCTCTATAGAAAGATATATAGTGAAATCAAGAAAAGAACATTTTTTTTGATTTTTTTTACTTTATGAGATAGATATATGTTTTGGGGCCGAAAAATCTGCTTTTTTTTGATATTTATCACACTTTGCGCTTGGGGCACAGCCATAGCCGCCCCCCTGAGACTCCATGACGAAAACAGGGTCCTGAGTGCGACCCAAACCCGTTATTTGGAAAAACTGGCCAAAGAAGTGGATCAAAAGGCCGGATTCAGCCTGTCTGTAGTACTGCTGGACGACAGCCGGAACAAACGGGATTTTTCACCCGACAGTAACGAAGTCCTTCTTTATACGGCTTTCGTGCAACAGTTGCATCAGGTAAAGCTTGGGAAAAATCTGGAGTCAGTTCTTCCGAAAAGCACCATCGAAAAGCTCCAGCAGGAATTCCTTTTCCCGGAATACAAGTCCGCCAGATATGACAAGGGGACTTTGCTACTAGCTTACCATCTTTCAAACCAACTTGCAAATGCAAAGGGCAAGACATTGGTGACTGAGCCTCCGGAATTTGAAAGCGCCGGCAGCCCCAATGCGGCAGGTTGGGTGTTTATTACGTTCATCTTTTCGCTGGTGTTTTACGCCCTGTACAAAAGGGGACGTCGCACCAGCGCCGGTTCCACCAGCAGGCGTTTCCATTACGGACGGTTCGGCTGGAGGTAGTTTTTATGAAAAGAATATTGAGTGTTCAGGAATTAAAGCAATCCCCCTGGCCCGGCAGATTTACGGAAACCTTCGGAGCAAACCTGGTTTCGGCTTTCCTTTACGGGGACTGTCTAGAAGAAGGCTTCAGCGCCCTGGAAAGGCCCTGGACCGTAGCCTTCATATTGAAAGATGCTTCCGCTACGGAGGTCGACAAGCTTAAATCCTGGAGCAAGAAGGCCTTGCGCGAAGGGGTGGAATTCTCCTATGTTTTTTCCAGTGCCGAGGTTCTCTCGAATCTGGAAACTTTTCCGCTGGAATTCCTGGAAATGTCCCGCCGAAACCAGGTCCTGTGCGGTATCGCTCCTCTAGAAGGGTTCAGCCCCAACCGGGAAGCCCTTACAGCGCAGTGCCTGCGGGAATGGAACGCTTTCCTGTTCCGTAGGCGTCTTGACGCCAAGCCGAATGCCACCGACTACCTGCCGGATCTTTCGCCCCTGCTAAGCGGCATCTACTACCTGAAATGCGGGAACTATCCCGAAAACAGGCGGCAGGTCATCGATGCATTCCCGGAACTTTCGACTGCGAAAAAACTGCTGGACGCCTTGCAGAACACCATAACAAAAATATGCGTTTGTCCCCAGCGGCCCTAATACCTAAAACCTATTACCTAACACCTAACCCCTAGATCCTAACCCCTAGATCCTAGCCCCTAAAACCTAGCCCCTACGACCACTCAATGAAACAGCTTGTCAAAAAGACCGAACTTGAAAACGGCATCACAATTCTCACCGACTACATGCCCCACGCTTATTCCGTCGCAGTAGGCGTCTGGGTCCCACGGGGCAGCCGCCACGAGGCAAAGGACGAATACGGCCTGAGCCACTTTTACGAGCACCTGGTATTCAAGGGAACCAAGAACCGCAGCGCCCTTCAAATAGCCCGGGCCATCGAAGACAAAGGCGGGAACCTGGAAGCCTACACCACCAGACAAGAGACCGGCTTTTATGCACAGATTGAGCGGAGCCATTTGGCGCTTGCAGTCGATGTTATCGCTGACATGCTCATGAACCCCCGCATGGACAAAAGCGAGATGGAAAAGGAACGTCGGGTGATTATCGAGGAGATTCACAGCTACGACGACATTCCCGAAGAAATCGTAGGCGACATTTTCAACGCCATCCATTTCAAGGGTTCGGGAATCGCCCACTCCATCACGGGAACCATCCAGCAGGTGAATGCCCTCACCCACAAACAGATGCTCAGGTACAAAAAGCAAGTGATTGACGAAATTCCCTTGCTGGTGTGCGCCTCGGGCAAGGTAGACCACGAAGAACTTGTTCGACTTTGTGCAGAAAAATTCGCCTGCAAAAAGACACGGGGCCCCCTGCCTGCAGACGTTTACAAAGCCCACAATAGCGTGAAGGTGGTGCAGAAACAGGACATCGCACAGTCCAACCTCTTCTGGGGACTCAGTTTTGACCGCAGCCTGATGGACGAGCGGGGGCGCTGCGCCCTATCGCTCTTTAACGTGGCCATGGGTGCAGGTATGGCCAGCCGTCTGTTCCAGAAAATTCGGGAGGACCGGGGACTTGCCTACTCCGTGTATTCCACCGCCGACATCTATCGCGACTGCACCGACTGGGGCGTTTCTCTGGCGACGGAACCACAACAGCTGAAAACGGCTATGGAACTTTCGCTAGACGAGACCCGCAACTTCTTGAAGCACGGATTCAAGAAGGGGGAATTCGAGCGGACCAAGACGAACATTTTGGGAGGCATGTACCTGGGGGCAGACAGCCCGGAGAAGCGGGTGGTCCGTATGGCAGAACAGATGCAGCACCTGGGAGAGTTCCGCACCATGGAAGAAAGCGAGCGGATTATCAAGAACATGACCGAAGGCGAAGTTGTCGAGACGGTGAACCGCCTGTTCGACTCCGCCAAGTTCTCCGCCGCGGTCATCGAGCCCGCCGGCCGCAAAAAGACCAAGCTGGACGTGGATTTCTTTTAACGAGAAAGGCCGACGCCTTAACCCGTTCAAACAAAAAGTCCCCCGCCGTTTTACCGGCAGGGGACAATTTCTCGCGTTTGTTCAGCTATTAGGCAGCCTTCACGGTTTCCACGACCTTGGCGAATGCTTCAGGATCGGCGACGGCAGTATAATGACCGTTCGGCTCCTCATTGGGTGACGATTCTCCGGAATCGCCTCACTCTCGCCTACATCGCCAGCTTGCGCTTGGCGACTCCGGCTCACGGAAATGACCGTTCGGCTCCTCATTGGGCGACGCTTCTCCGGAATCGCCTCACTCTCGCTTCCGCGGCTTGTTAATACAAGCCGCTACAGCTCACCATGGCCTTGCCGACCGTTGCGCATTCAAAAAAAGTCCCCCGCCGTTTTACCGGCAGGGGACAATTTCTCGCGTTTGTTCAGCTAGTCGTGCTACTTTTCTCTGGGAGATCCCCGCCTGCGCGGGGATGACAACACTAGATTAAGCAGCCTTCACGGTTTCCACGACCTTGGCGAATGCTTCAGGATCGGCGACGGCCATATCAGCAAGAACCTTGCGGTTCAGCTGGATGCCCGACTTGGAAAGCTTGAAGATGAACTGGCTGTAGCTGATGCCGTGTTCGCGGACAGCAGCGTTCAAGCGGGTGATCCACAGAGTGCGGAAATCGCCCTTCTTGTCGCGGCGGTGAGCGTAGGCATACTGACCGGCGTGGGCTACGGCGTCAATGGCAAGGCGGAGGTTGCTCTTGCGACGGCCATAGAAACCCTTGGCGGCCTTGAGGATTTTTTTGCGGCGTTCGCGGGAAGGAACTCTGGTTTTAGCGCGTGGCATTCTTACACTCCTTATGCTTGGACAAGCAGACGCTTGACATGGTAAACATCGACTTTCTTAACGAGAGCGCCCTTACGCAGGTTACGCTTACGCTTGGTGGTCATCTTGGCAAGAATGTGGCGCATACCAGCACGCTTGAACTTGACGTGGCCGGAGCCAGTCACGCGGAAGCGCTTTTTTGCACCGCTGTGTGTTTTCATTTTAGGCATTTTTACCTCTTGGGTTTAAGTTGAAGCCTCACCTGCTGCCTTTGGCTCGGTTACGGGCTTTGGTGCCTGGTCCTGCTTTTTGGCAGAGCCTGCACCGCGTTTTGGACCATAGATAGAAAGCATGGTGTTGCCTTCCACCCGTGAATCCATTTCCAAATCGCCAAACTGGAGCAACTCTTCTTTAGCGCGCTCCATCAGGCGCTTGCCGTAGTCCATGTGTGCCATCTCGCGCCCACGGAACTGCATAATCAGTTTCACCTTCATACCGTCTTGAAGGAACTCGGAGGCCTGCTTGATCCGGTACTGGTAGTCGTTCTCGGCAGTCTTCGGGTGCATCTTGATTTCTTTCAGCTTCACCACGTGCTGCTTCGCCTTGGCGGCCTTGGCCTTCTTGATTTGCTCGAATTTGAACTTGCCGTAGTTGATGATGCGGCATACCGGCGGCTTGGCGTTGGGAGACACCTCCACCAGGTCCAGTCCGGCGTCCTTTGCCATCTGCAGCGCCTTGCTCGTCTCGATGATGACGGCCTCGCCGTCCTCCTTCACCAGTCGAATGGGCGAAATGTGGATGTCCTCGTTGATACGAGTTCCGTCACTCTGACGGTTGGGCATGCGGCGGTCGCGCGGATTAGGGTACAAGTAAGCTCCTCGGTATAAGGTTAATGTGGGGCAAAATTTAGTAAGATTCAGAAAAATTTCCAACAAGTTTTGGGCCAACCCCTTTAAAAAACGCCCGATTTTTGTATAATTGTGCTTGCTCGCGGCGGTAGCTCAATGGTAGAGCCTTAGCCTTCCAAGCTAATGGTTGCCGGTTC
>JAEDLI010000103.1 GCA_016295375.1 Fibrobacter sp.
GTTTCACCTTGCGGATCACCTTCTTAGCATTGGACAGGGACTTGAGCAGCTTGTAGGGCAGCGCCAGGTTCTTGAGGAACGGACCGCGATGGAGAGGCTCTGCGGTAATGTATTCGTAGGGCCAGTTGCCTGCCACCAAGCGTTCTTCCATAGAATTCTTACGACCGGCAAAGGTAATGTCTTCAACACCCATTTTTTTTAGGCTTTCGGCAATAGCCACAGCCGGGAAAATGTGTCCGCCGGTTCCACCGCACACAAAAAGGAACTTTTTCATCGTCCACTCCTTGAAGTTTCATAATCCTTACGGGGGCGCGTATCCGTCCTGTCCCCGTTTTTCATATAGGGTTCCCAGATTTTCGTGCCTGTCCCCGGTTTCGAGATGTTCAAAAGAATCCCGATGAACAGGGCCGAGAAAATCAGGTTAGTTCCGCCAAAGCTGAGGAAAGGCAAGGGCTGTCCTGTGGTGGGGAAAAGCCCCGTACTCACACAGACATGCACCAAGAAATTCAGGAACAGGGAAATCGTCAAAGCTACCGCCATGTACTTTCCGAAACGGCTAGAAGAATTGCGGGCGATTTCAAAGCCCTGGTAGAACAACATTCCAAAAAGAAGGAGAATGGCAAAAGTCCCCACAAAGCCGAACTCCTCGCCTATCACCGCATAGACCACGTCTTTGTGGGCCTCGGGCAGGTAGCCCAGTTTCTGCACGCCCATGCCGAAGCCGGTCCCGAAAAATCCTCCGTTTCCGAGAGCTTCAAGAGCGTGTTCTCCCTGGTAGGCCGAATTCTGGTTCTCCGCCGGATTGAAGAAGGCCATCAGGCGCTTCGAGGTGTGGGACTTAATCAAAAGCACAATCAGGCCCACCGGAATGCATGCAGCAAGGGAGATGGCGATATACTTGAACCGGGCTTCCGCCACAAACAAGACCGCAAGGGTGATGCCCGCAAACAGGAGCAACATAGAGAAGTTCGGTTGCAGGGCCAGGAGAATTGCCGATATCCCGAAGGGAATCGCCGGCTGAATCAGACTACATTTCAGGGTCTTGATTTCGGTACCTGCCACCGCAAGTTTCGCACATATCCAAGAAATCAAGCCCAGTTTCAAGATTTCAGAGGGCTGGATTCCCCAAATCCAGCGGTTTGCGCCCTTGACGCTACCACCGGCCACAATGGCCGCCACCGTAAGCACCGCCCCGATAATGAACACTACGCGGGAGCCCTTCATCCACACGCTGTAATCGACCTTCGAAACAACGAACATGATAACCAGGGCCGCAAGGACCTTCCACAGGTGGGCCTTCAGGTAGAATTCCGGAGAAAGTCCCCGTTGCAGGGCATGAGGCGTAGAAGCCGTATAAACTACGGCTATGCCGAAGCATATCAACAAGAGCGTTGCAAGCAACAGCCACTTGTTTACGCCTATGGTCTGCATGTTATTCATCTAAAGACAGTTCCTTATACCTTTAAGCCTTGGACACCAGAGAAAGTTTCAGCAGGGCATCTACTACCTGCTCCATTTTCATCCCGCGGGAGCCCTTGACCAAGAGCACGTCGCCCTTGCTCACCACGTCCGAAAGGAAAACGATGGCGTCCTGCACAGTGTCAAAATGTTCCACGCAGGCCATGCCCTTTTCCTTCGCTCCCTTCACATAGTTCTTCGCTTCTTCGCCAACGGTCACCAGCAAGTCAAAGTTCATTTCGGAAACCAGCGCCCCGATACTCCGGTGCAGTTCCTTGGATTCCTTGCCCAGTTCCAGCATATCGCCAAGGACCGCAATACGGCTACCTTCCACATTCATGTTACCGATGGTCTGCAGGGCCATGCGGGTAGAAGAGGGGTTCGCGTTGTAGCAGTCGGACACAATCTTGAAACCGTCGCCCTTCTTGATTTCCATGCGCATGTTGGTGGCGCGGAAATTCTTGAGCACCTTGGCGATTTCCGCCTTGGGAACACGGAAGGACTCGCCCACGGCAATAGCTGCCAGGGCATTGTATAAGTTATGGGTTCCGGGCACGTTCAGCACAAAGTGGGTGCGGCCCACGTAAAAGTCGGCGCAGGCGTTTTCGTTCCAGCTAAGTTTTTCGGGTTTCACCACACCACGGCGGAGCCCGAAGGTCACCACCTTGTAGTTTTTGGTGGATTTCACCTTGCAAAGCCTCGGGTCATCGGCGTTCACAATCAGAGTGCCGTTCTTCTTGAGGCCTGCGGTAATGGTAATCTTTTCGCGGAAAACACCATCCAAATCGCCCAGGCGTTCCAGATGAGAAGCGCCGATGTTGGTAATCACCGCCACGTCGGGTTCTGCCGCCAGAGAAAGAGGGCGGATTTCGTCGGGACCGCTGGTGCCCATCTCCACCACGGCGACTTCGTGCTTGTGCTTCAGCTGGAAAAGGGTCATGGGCACGCCGATATGGTTATTGAAGTTTCCGGCGGTGGCGTGGGTCACGAACTTGGAAGAAAGCACCGCCTTCACCATTTCCTTGGTAGTGGTCTTGCCGTTACTGCCGGTAATGGCCACCTTCTTCACCTTGAAAAGTCTCTGGTAACCCTTGGCCAGCTTGAGCAACGCCTTGGTGGTATCATCTACAGGCGCGTAGGCCTTGAAGGTTTCGTTTTGGGTAGAGTATTCTTCCACGGCTGTCTGGTTTACAACGCTCATGAGCGCCCCTTCCTTTTCCATCTGGTTTACAAACTTGTGGGCGTCAAAACGGACACCCTTGATAGGCCAAAAGACAACTCCCTTGGCGCTTTCCCTGGAATCCATGCAGAGATTCACCTTGCGTTTCAGAACCTTGGGAGCAACTCCCACAGGTTCCGTTTCCAGAATCTTCAGCATTTCACCTATTGTCAAATCCAACTTCAGCATTTTTCCATAGCCTTTACTGCAATCTCGCGGTCGTCAAAATGATGTTTCGTCTTTCCGATAATCTGGTAGTCCTCGTGGCCCTTGCCCGCAATCACCAGCCAGTCACCGTCCTTCAGTTCGGCACAGGCCTTGTAGATGGCCTCCTCGCGGTTTTCCACCACGGAGAACTTGTCCGTCTTCATGCCTGCGCGCACATCGTTGATGATGTCGGCGGGGTTTTCGGTACGGGGATTGTCCGAAGTGAGCCAGGCCTTGTCCGCCATGCGTTCGGCGATAGCCCCCATAATGGGCCGTTTGGTCTTGTCGCGGTCGCCACCGCAGCCGAACACGCAAGAGAGTTTGCCCCTGCAGAGGCTGCGGGCGGTAGAGAGCACGCGCTCTAACGCGTCGGGAGTGTGGGCGTAGTCCACAATCACGTGGCGACCGTTACGGTTCCACACCTTCTCAAAACGTCCCGGCACCCGAATGCCTGCCAGGGCCTTGCGCATGGCCGATTCCGGAACGTTGACAGCCTTCGCCCACGAAAGCACCAGCATCACGTTATCTACGTTAAAGTCTCCGCAAAGGGGCGTCTCGAAAGGCACGTCGCTAATGGCGGGCAACAGCATCTTCAGGCCGTCTTCGGTGTTTTCGACAGGGCCTTCGGGTTTCACATTAGCGCTAACGATTCCAAGACGCGAGACAGCCACCTTGCGGCCCGCTTCAATCTCGGTCAGGGAATCGTATAGTTTCTTTCCGTAGGAATCATCTACGTTAATGACAGCCACACCGTCACTGGCAAGGTAACGGGTAAACAAAAGCTTTTTCGCCTCAAAGTAGGCGTCCATGGTCTTGTGGAAATCCAGGTGGTCCTGGGTCAGGTTGCTGAACAGACCGCTCCTGTAAAGCACTCCAGCCATGCGTCCCTGATAAAGGGAATGGGAAGACGCCTCCATCACCAGGTCGGTGCAGCCCGCCTCTACGGCAGAGGCGGCAAAGGCGTACAGGTCCAAAAGTCCCGGCGTCGTGAGGGTCGCCTGCACGGACTTTTCGCCAATCTTGTTCTTGATGGTCCCCAGCAGGGCCACCTTGTGGCCAGCGGCGGTGAGCATGGCATCCATCAAGAAGGCGCTGGTGGTCTTGCCGTTGGTCCCCGTCACCGCATGGGCGGTAAGCTTACTGAATGGATCCTTGTAGAAAATCTTTGCCGCTTCCAGACGGGCCCTGCGCACATCCATCACCTGGATCCACTTGGCGGTCATCTTTTCGGGAGCGGGCATTTCGGCCACCACGGCGACAGCGCCTGCGTCAAGCGCCTTCTGGGCAAATTCTTCCGCCCCTTCCGTAGGCATGGAGAAGAACAGGTTCCCCGGTTTCACCCGGCGGGAATCGTCGCAAAGTCCAGTCACTTGGAGGTTCTGCATCAATCCTTCAGAAATCATCAGCCCTTCTCCTTCAGTGTCAGCTTGCAGGTGGCACCTTTTGTAAGTTCCGTTTCGGCCTTGGGAGACTGGGAAACCACCCTCCCCTTGCCTTCAAATTCCACGTTCATGCGGATATTGCCCATCACTTCCAGGGCTTCCTTCAAAGAAAGCCCCACCAGGTTCGGCATCTTGCTTGCCGAGGTTTCGCCAAGATTCAGCACCACCCCAAAGGAATCCAGCACGTCGCTACGCTGGGACACCACACGGCCCCCTTCGCCCTTGAATTCCACAGGGCATCCGTGTTCTGCAGCCATCTTCTTTGCGGCCGCCACCGTCATGCCCATAAAGTCCACGTTGCAGCCGTTCTTTGCAGGCACTCTCGCCAGCTTGTGAGTCAAGGGAGAAATCTCCGGATGGTAATAGATACTTTCCATGATATTGCGGAAAATAGGCCCTGCCGTCACACCACCGGCGTGGCCGTAGGCCTTGTCTGAGTTGGGGTCATCTACAAGAACCAGGCAAACATAGCGGGCGTTCTCCACAGGGACCATCCCAATGAAAGAGGCCACCTGGAGCTTGCTGTCGTACTCGCCCGTCTTCTGGTTGAACTTTTCGGCCGTACCCGTCTTGCCACCAATAATCACGTCAGGGATTTTTTTGCTCCTCACCTGCTTCGCCGTACCGTCGCTGTCGTTCACCACATGGCTGAGCATGCCGCGAATCTTTGCAGCGGTCACTTCTGAAATCACCCGGCGAACTTCTACCGGCTCGTTCTTTTCCACCACCTCGCCATTGGCATCCCGCCATTCCTTCACGATCATGGGCTCCATCAACTTGCCGCCGTTAGCAATGGTGGAATAGACCATCACCATCTGCATGGGCGTCACCAGCAGGGCGTGGCCGTAGCCCATGGTTTTCAGGGTGCGGTCGTCGCGGGTCAGTTCGTAGGGCTGGTAAAGCTTGCCCGATTCCTCGCCATAGAAATTCTCCGAAGTCTTCATGCCCAGCCCAAAGTTACGGGCCATGCGGTAAAGCTTGTCCGCTCCCACCTCGTTTGCAATCTTTGCAAACACGATATTGGAAGACTGCACCATGGCCTGGGTCATGTTCATGTCGCCATATACGTGGGAATCCCTGATGGGAGCCGATCTCGGGTTCCAGCTCCAGCTCTTGCCCTCGTTCGCGAACACCTTTTCCGGGTCCACCACGTTATTTTCCAGAGCGGCAGCGGCGGTAACCACCTTAAAGGTGGAGCCGGGTTCATAAGACATGGAGACAATCTCGTTCTTCGCCACACGGCCGATTCCCTGGGTCTTGGAATTGGGATCAAATGTGGGGTAACTGGCCATGGCCAGGATTTCGCCGGTGTAAGGATCAACCACCACGGCAGAGGCACTGGTGGCGCTATATTTCGTCACGCCATCCTTCAGGCCCTTTTCCACCAGTTCCTGCATATTCTTGTCAATCGTCAGCACCAGGTTCTTGCCCGGCACCGCCTCCGCCAAGTTTTCGGAACGGGAATACACTTCACGGCGGTGGGCGTCCTGCACACTCACCCGGAACCCTTCGTTTCCGCTCAGGCGTTCGTCAAACACGCGTTCCACGCCCATGACGCCATGACCATTAAAGTCCAGCTTGCCAATCACCTGGGAGGCAAGTTTCCCTTGCAAGAACACACGGCTGTAATCCAGGGCCTTGTTGGCGGTATCCCTGAAGTTGTCCGCCAGAACCACCCCGTTCCGGTCCATAATCTGGCCCCGTTCGGCATAGATGTTCTTGGAGCGGGTCACCAGGCTCATGGTCTTCTTCTGGTACACTTCCCGGTTCAGCACCTGGATGTTGAAAGTCTGCAAGGTCAGTACCACCACCAAAGACAGCACTATCCATTTCAAGAATCCGAGCGGTTCAAGAGGGAATCTATTCACCTTTACCCTCCAGAACCATAATCTTCTGCGGGACCTCGTACAGCCCGAGCCCTGCGCTATCGGCAAAGTCGGCCAGGCGTTCCAGCGAAGACATCTGGTTAATCTTCAGTTCCAGCAAGAGCGCGTCGCGCTGCAAGAAGGTCACCTGCCTCTCGAGCATGCGGGACTGGCCGTAAAGGCTGTTCAGGCGGTTCTGCAGGTACAGCGGAAGCATTAGGAGCAGGGCCCCCAAAAGCACAACGCAAAAGACGATTATAAAAATCGACCTGTTGGTTGCCGCCACCTTGAATTTCTCAGTTCCGCTCATACCCTCTCGTAAATCCTAAGCTTCGCAGAGCGAGCCCTGCTGTTCCTTGCAATCTCCTGTTCCGTAGGCAGAATCGGCTTGCGATTCACCTTTCTCAAACGCTGGTGGTTCCCGCCGCACACGCACACCGGCAAGTTCTCCGGGCAGATGCAGGCCTTCTCGAACCGGGCCGCCGTTTCCTTAACGCAGCGGTCCTCCACCGAGTGGTAGCTCATCACCACCAAGCGGCCGCCCACCTTCAGGCAATCCACCGCGGCACTCAGGCTATCTTCGATTTCCTTCAGCTCGCCGTTCACTTCCATGCGCACCGCCTGGAAAACACGGGCCAGCAGGCCGTTCACTTCGCGCCGCTTGTCGGGGAACACCGATTCCACAACGGCCTTCACATCATTGGGCAAAATCTCGCGGCCCTCGGCCGTAACCGCAGCCGCCATCTCCACCAGACGGGTAGAAAGCTTGAAAGCCCTGTCCATGTCGGCGTTCTTCCGGAGCACGGCGGCCAGGTTGCCGGCACTCACCGACTTCAACCATTCCTGGGCAGAGACTCCTTCGCGACGGTCCATGCGCAAATCCAGAGGGTTGTTGCCTACGAAGGTGAACCCGCGGCTAGAATCGTCCACCTGGTGGCTGCTGATACCCAGGTCGTAAAGGATTCCGTCCAGAGTGTTCGGCGCAATTTCGTTCTTCAGTTCACCGAACCGCACCGGATGCACAACGAACTTGCACTTTACACCCGCAAGGCGTCTTGTGGCATAAGCAACGGCATCCTCATCGCGATCAAAAGCGTGGAGCGTTCCGTTTTCGTTTAGTTTGTTCGCAATTCCGAAGGAATGTCCGCCACCACCCAGGGTGCAATCGCCGTATGTGCCGTCCGGCCTGATGCGGAGCCCGTCAAGACACTCGGCAAGCATCACCGGGTCGTGATAAAATTCATTTGTCTGTAATTTGAGTTGGCGCAGGTCAGCGTTTTGCATCGTCGCCCTCCGTCAAACCTTCTCCGTAGAACGCAGCATCGAATGCGGCAATCGCATCGTCCGATTGCAGACCATACTTGGCATTGAAGCGTTCCGGATTCCATAGTTCAAGAGTTTTACCGCTAGCTTGTACGTAAAGGACTTCACCCTTCAGCTCAGCATACTCCAACAAGATCTTTGGAAGTAAAATGCGGTTCTGGCCATCCAACTCCACCACGGTGGGAGCGAGGCCTCTCCGAACTAGGTCGGCTTGACGGCGGTCGGACCGGCTGTCCAGGTCCGCCATGAACTTTTCGTATTCCGGCAAGGTAAACAACCGGAGAGTCTGGTTCGGGCCACGGGTGACCACGAATTCATCCCCTTCGGTCGGCCCAAGCTGACGACGGAATTCCCTGGGGAAGGAGGACCTTCCCTTTCCATCGATAGCCGTCTGGGCTTGACCTATGAAAGACGTAAAGTTCATACTAGTTTGACACATTTTACCACAACACAGCACAAATATACCACTTTCTACCACTCCAGCAACAAAAATTATGGATTTCTTACAAAATCCACCCCAAAAAGAACGACCGGACCACCAGCTCCGGCCACTTTCTAGTGAACATTTGTATATTAATGCAGAACTGCACCCACCCTTTCCGCTCTTCTATGTTATTATAAAGGGGGAAGCCTCCCCCTGATTGCAGCCTTGCTTCGTCGAATTACACCCCGCCACTTTTCTCGTCATCCTCGCGCAGGCGAGGATCCACTATCACCTTGGCGGGGACTTCTCTCCCTCAGCAAGTCTTCCATCACCCCCTCCCCTAGGGGGACACCCCCTAAAACCCCCGCCCCGCGACCTTTTCTCATCATCCCCGCGAAGGCGGGGATCCACTATCATTTTAGCGGGGATTGACTGCAAAAATGCGGGGATTCAGCAGCGAAATATTCGGAGCATCCAAGGTAATGGAACTGACCAGCTGCAAACCGACCGCAGCAACATCGCTTATCAAGAAACTGTTATCTTTTGAAATTATCGAGCCCGTCACCGCCCCAACTTGAAATCTCTACGAATGTATTGATGATGTTGATAGTTGTATGCGTTGCGACACGCCCTTTCAAAATTGTCGCAAGCATGTAGAGGCCGCGTTCAGTAAAAGCAGTCGGATTAACAGGACTGTATTTTAGCTTGGCAAGGTGGTCAAAATTTTTGACCA